>NZ_DAWCVJ010000014.1:0-39594 GCF_052358865.1 Faecalibacterium sp. | reverse complement strand
CCCAAGTGTTCGGCGGCAGCGTCATTTGTGTATAAGCGAAACTTCTGTGGGTAAGTCGCCCACATGAAGCACAACGCCCCCCCCCCCGCGCAAGGTTTTTAACCGGCAGGGCGCATATATCATCCGTCGTCATGGTGTTATAATGCTGCGCGGCATTGCCCCGGCTCTTTGGGCCGGTTCCACACTGGCGATATGACCACGGAGGATCAGCATAGATCGCGGTGTATTTTTTATCTGGCAAATTCATTTGTTTTTCCTCTGGTAGCAGGTGGCACTCCGCAGGATGCAGGTCGTGTCCGCGATCACCGCTTTGTCGTCCCAGTATTCATCTGCGCCAACTTTTCGAGAATCGCCGCCCCACGCTTCGATCCACTCCGGCAAGCTCTGATTCACGGTATCAAAGTTCAGGCCCCACTCTTTGCAGGCTGCAATAGCCGCGTCCAGTTCCTTGCCCGCCCTGCAAGTCCACAGGATCAGGCCAGCACCCGCCGCCTGTTCTTTCTTGGCTTCCTCGATAACGTGCCAGTTTGGTTCCCCGATCTCCGGGTATTTGCTCTGACAAATGCACCCGTCAAAATCAATGGCTATCGCCCTGCGCATTACGTCCACCCTTTCTTTTTCTGTTCAGTTCAGCAAGGTACTGTTTCCGAACATGGATTGCGATGTGCTGTGGCAAGTAATTGCGGTAAATCTGCGCACAGCCCTGAAACTTGTAGGCGTTGTGCGCGATTATCAGAACTCTTATCCCCAGCATCCTTTCTTTTTCCCGCGCTTCCATCATGCCTTGGATCATTTTTGCATAATCTTCGTCTTTCATTCTCTGCCTTCCTATCCCCATTGTTCGGACATTGCATTTGCAACACCCGTAAATGTTTTTGCTCTGCTCTTGGCTCGGTCGGTTGTGAACATTCCTTTGTGCTGTTGTCCATGCTTTTTGCTGTAAGAGCCAGACGGACACCACGTTGCAATCGGTGTCACAATGTCTGTTGGAAACAACGGCGGCAAGTTTTTCAGCCAAAGGCAAGTCTTTTTGCTGTACGGGTGTCCATACTCATACGGCTGTATAGTTTGCGTGTACTGCGGCAAACAGAACACGCGACTTGGGATTGGGTTTTCTATGCAAATCTGCGGAACATCTGCCCACCAGAAGCGCATAAAAAGATCGCGGCCCTCAATTCCTTTCATGACGCGATCTGCTTGAAGCACATGGCCTTTCCATAGGTGTCTTGCTCCCGCGTTGCTCAGGTATGTACAAGGCGGGTGCGCAATGAGCAAATCCCACGCATCAATGTAATGTCCCTTGTCGTTCATTGTGACGATTTGCCCCCCCCCCGCAGAGCGGTTACAGCATCGCCCAGAATGTGCCACTCCGGGTGTCCGCCGGATGGCTCTTGAATATCACATGAGTATGCTTCATGCCCCCTGCGCCGAAAAGCCTTGCACACTTCTTGGCTTTCCTCGCAGGCTATGAGAACTTTCATCGCTCGCCCTCCTATATCGGCGCATGGCGTATCTCAACGCTGCTTGCGTAATATTCTGTAACCTCGCATTCCAGTTGCTTCGCCATGCTTTCCAGCCATTCTTTTTGTTTCTGTGGATCATGTAGCTTGCGAAGCTCAATTTGATCTCTCATTGAGATTTTCATATTGGCTATAACTCGCCCCATTCTCAACGAAGCAATAACTTCACCTGTATTTTTCAGCCTTAAAACTTGCGTTTGATAGCCTACGCGCTGATATTGTTTAAGAACATCTTCAAGAATTTCTTCAAGGCCGTTCACCTGTTCACCTCTCTTATGACCCACACCCGATGTTCGCCGTACCCGCTCCACGACAGCGCGTTCTCATGGGTATCAACTGCAACATCAATGTGCGTTCCCTGCACTCCCGCGCCCTTGTCCTGCACAATGCGGATTCCTACACCCTCAATGTACAAAACCGTGCCATACGGAAAGATCGTCTGATCCGCCGCCACGGTTACGCCCGCCTGTATCGGCTGGCCGCTGGCTGTGATTCCGTGACCCTCTCCGCAGATATGCGGGTATTGCTCGGTGCAGTAAGCCGTGCAGAAAAACACTCCTGCATCTTCCAGCTCAACTTTCCCATCGGCCAGAGCATCAAGGCGAAGCTGCATAGAATCTATAACCTCTTCGTCCTCTACTGCCCGGTCTATCCAGTGCTGCGCCCGGCTTGCATAAATGTCCCGCTGCGTTTCAAGGTCAGCGATCCGGCTTTTCAGCACCCCGACCTTTGCGCAGTTGATGATTTCAGCGGCGCAGATCAGGGCCAGAATCGCTTTATCTCTTCTCGTCACTGTTCCACCTCTTTGGATTTGACCGCCAGCCACCACAGCGCGGCGTGAAGTGCATACTTCGGGCAAGCCTGAACCGTTACCATGCCTGCCACAATCGGAATCGCTTCTTCGATTTCCTCTTTCCTCGGCATCGACGCAAGATCAAACCTTGCCCGTGCCACCTTTTCCAGAACCCTGATTGCATCAACATACAGCACGTTCTTGACCTCCTATTTGATTTTTTCTATCCTTGTCACGGTAATCTTTTCATACTCGTGGCGGTGGAACTTTTGGATTTTGCGGCGGGCGTTGTACTCTGCTTCGCTCTCACCCCAGCCGTTGACGCGGATCGTGTGTACATCCGTTTCGTCAGCGGTGCAGCAGACGACAACTACTTTGTATCTCTGCATTGGCTTTCTCCGTTCAAATTTCTTGTGCGGACGGTCTGGATCGAACCGACCTTTCGGCTCAGAGCAACAGGGGAGCCGTTCTTCTCCATTGTGCATCCGCATAATAGACACCCGCCGCCCTGCTGAACTCTAAGAACGACAGGGCGGCGGGGCGGGCCGATCTACCAAATCAGCCCTACCACCTTTGGCTTGGGTGGATCGGACAAGGCATTTCTGCGCTCATGCCGCGGGCATACCTTTCAACCTCCGTCGTTGTCATGCAGGTATGGCTTGACGCTTCGCGCCTGCCGGTGCAGTCCGGCTTCCATGATTTCAAGCAAAGCAGGCGCGGACGGGGTTCGACCCCGCTTTCGGTAGCCGGTCGCGCATCCAGCCACCCCGCACCACATATAAAAGCCGCCCCGCTGACGCGGCGCAGGGCGGCTTGTTTACCTCGAAAGATGTTTTGTATCAGCAGCACCCTTGTTGGTTTTCTCGTAATGCTCACAGTTCAGGTTGTACCCATCACACGGCGCACACTTCGCAACCGTGATTCTGAACGTGTGGCGACACTGTTCGCTCTTGCGAACTTCCTTTATGGTGGGGCTTCTGTTATGTATCTCCATGTTCTTTACTGCTTTCCAAAAATAGACTTGAGGATTTCTTTCAGCGCACCCTCGTCCCGAACGGCATTGAAACCGCCGCTCATATTGAATGCGTCCGTGCCTTTCTTGAACTCCGCCTTACGCTGCATCGCCATAACGCGAATGGTGCTTACGATTACCCTCTCCATCGCATCTACTGCGTCCGCATCACCAAGGCTTTTGAAAATGCCGTCAGCGGCTTGTGCCACAAGGAAACCCAGCTTGTACGGACTCCCCTTTTCCCTTACCAGCGATTTTCCTTTGCCCTCGTCCACCACCGACAATTCAGCCGGTTCGTAAAAGCACTTTTCCATGTCGTTCATAACTTTGTCCTTTCTTCGCTTGATGAATATTCGGAAGTGGCGGCGCATCCCAGAGTCAGCACTGGGCGGCGGGGCCATGAGAAAATCCCTGCCTGCACTGGCTGCGCCATATAAAGGAGCGGTGTCGTACAGCGTGATGCTTCCGCTCCTACCCGTGCGGGTAGCCCTACCGTGTTCTTTTCATCTCCGGTAGGTAAGATGCCGGTCTTGCGGAAACCGGCTGACCGGTGCGCTCCCTAAGTGCCCGGTCATGTGGCAGGCGTGTTTCGGTACGCCCAGACCGTTTTTATTTGAACCAGCTCTTTGCGTTGTCCCAGTTCTGAACAGCAAATGCAACGAGCCACAATGCCGTTGGAATTTTCCAATCAAATACCCACCCTGCAAAACAGCAGATCAGGTAAACCGGAGTGGCGAACGAAGCCCACGATAGGCCCAACGCAAACCCCATGATAAAGCACTCTACAAAATAGATCAGCATTTTCTCTCCCGGCTTTTGGCTGCGCTACCGCGCAGCCCATCAGCTTTTCAGCGTTCAGCTTTCTGCTTCTTCTTGAAGAAAGCGGAACGGCCCCCGCCGCCCGCCCACGAACTAGAGCGCGGACTGCTGAGGTACAAGTAGAACACACCGGCACCCTCGCCATAGTGCCAGCTGCCGCCGCGGATCGGAATGTATTCGCCCTCAGTTGCATCAATGTAGCAGTAGGCTTCTTCCTCCCCGGCGAACAGCGCATACTCTTTGAGCATTTCGCTCTTGCATTCCGTCTTGACCTTGCCCCACTCAGAGCTGCCCACGCCGCCCGCTTCATCGTTGTCAGTGGTAAACACGATCTCGCTGCCGGATGCGGAAACATACACTGGTGCGCCCTTATCGTCCGTCAGCAGCTTCCAGTCGTCGCCGCACTGGGTCAGGTCGGTTTCGGGGAGTGCTGCATCGTTATTCGCGGCCACCATCAGCACACCGTTTTTAATCCGCAGACCGGCCAGCACTTCCCAGATATTGCCGCACAGATCGTGGACACCGGTTTTGGTGTGATCGTGCGTCCACGTTTCCGGGCCAGTTCCGGTGAGCGTCCGATTGCTGTTCGGTGCTTTCTGGCCGTGCTCCTTATGGTCGCCATGCCATGCGCCGTAGTCGGTGTTCCCGTGCGGCAGAGTCCCCAGTTTCAGACTAAGGTTTGCAAGGAAGCCCCACTCTGCTGCCGTCATTGGATGCCAGCCCTCGCCCTTGCTGAAACAGGCTTTGGAGAAGTCGTCCAGCGTGATGTTTCCCGCCGGTTTCTGAAACGGCAGGCTGTACGGCTTTCCGTTAATCATCACATTGGGGTACACGGAAATATAGATTTCGTCGTATACCTCGCCGCCGATGATGAACGCCGGGTGCGGCTTGTCGCTTCCGCCGAACAGCTCCTTATTGCTCATGCGGCGGAAGCGGTGCATAATGGACGGAATGCCCGCATCGTCATAGATTGCCACCACGTCCCAGTCTGCGCCGGGTGCAACTTCTTTCGGCGTGGTCAGCGGCTTCATATCTCCCGTGTTCAGTTCTTCCGGGTCACGGCAACCGTCCTCGAAAACAGAGGGAGGAAGAGCCGGGAAGTAAAATCCGGGTGCGGCATACTTGTCCGCCATGTCAAGGAATCTGCCGGACAGCTCCCGTACCATGTCGTCGTTGCCCTCCACCCTCATGCTCAGACTCATGTAGTCAAGTTTCACTTTCGCCATGTTCGTTCTCCTTTGCTGCTTTCATCTGTTCACGCCGTTTCTGGCGTTCCTCAAACTTGCGACGTTCCTCTTCTTCCTCTTTTCGGCGGCGTTCGGTTTCTTCGTACCGCCACCGGCCATAGGATTTACCCGCTGCATCCGCCTGTCGAACATCCAGCATCAGCCGATCCGGGGTAATGCGAGTTTTGCGCTGCGCACGTTCCGCCGGGGTGGTCTGGCTCTTTGCATTGCAGATCGGACACAGTTTGATGAACGGTGACTCCGCAATGAATGTTTCCTTACAGGCCGTGCAGGTCTTAAACATCGGCATTGGCGGTGTCCTCCTGCTTCTTATGATGGATGCTGCGGCGGGCATCGCAGATTCTTTTCTGTGCCAGCTCTGCGCTGTACTCGCAGTTCCCGTTCTTGTCCACCCGCCCGGTGTCACCGCGGCGAAGTTCGTTATAAATGGTGGAGCGGTGAACCCTCAGAGTTTCCGCGATACTCTCCACGCTGATCCTATCGAGGTAATATTTTTCCAGCTTCCGACGATCCTCAATCGTCAAATGTCTGCCGCCCAAAGCTCTCTCAGCCCCCTTGTTTCCTAAAAATGCGCAAAAAAATAAACCCGGAAGAAACCGTGTCGATTTCTTTCGAGTTTATTTTAACTATTCAGTAAAGCCCCCATCCAGCGTACCGGACGAGGGCCAAAAGAAGCACTTTAGTTGTTGCGGCTGCGGCTGTTCATGCCCAGCAGGCGGACGACATACAGGAAGATGTTGATGAAGTCCAGATAGAGGGTCAGTGCGCCGTAGATGGAAGCCTTCTCGGCCATCTCGGCGTCGCCTGCGTAGTAGGCGTAGATCTGGCGCAGCTTCTGGGTGTCGTAGGCGGTGAGCAGCATGAACACCACCAGACCGATGCCGCAGTAGAGCACCGAGGCACCGAAGCCAAAGCCGAAGAGCGCGCCCACGAGGCTGGTGACGATCATGGCCACCAGAGCCATCATCAGGCGGGGACCCCAGCTGGTGAGGTCCTTATGGGTGGTGGTGCCGTACACGGCCATAAGGCCGAAATAGACCGCCGTGGCGAGGAAGGCCATGACCAAAGTGCCCACCGAGAAGAGCAGGAAATAGTAGCTCAGCACCATGCCGTTGAGGATGGCGTAACCGAAGAATGCGGCCCGCGCCCCGTCGATGGACATCCTCTGCACCCGGGCGCTGAGCATAAACACCAGCGCCAGCTCGGCGATGGTAAGCAGGAAGTAGAGGGAATCGACCAGATAAATGAGCGGCGTGGTCGCCGTGATATAGGCCATTGCGAAGGTGACGAGCAGGCCGCCGGCCATCCAGCGGTAGGTGCGGGTCATATAGTCCGATGCGCTCATCGAAGGCTCCGCATAGCCGCGGTCATAGTTGTTGTAATCCATAGGGAATCCTCCATTCAAAATCAGGGCGTCGGCCTCGGCCTTGCCCCGGTCTACAAAATATAGTATACTGCATAGAAATGAACGATTCATGAAAAAGGCTGTGATATTTGATGTCCCTCGGACTTTATCTGCATATTCCCTACTGTTTTTCCAAATGCCGGTACTGCGATTTCTACTCCGCCCCCGGCCAGCGCGGCGTGCCCCGCGCCTATGTGGACGCTCTGCTGCGGGAGCTTTCCCGCTTTGCGCCGGACGCCCCCCTGCGGCCGGACACCCTCTATTTCGGCGGCGGCACCCCCAGCCTTCTCGCCCCCGCAGACGCTGCCCGCCTCATCGACGCCGCCCAGCCCCTGCCGGGGGCAGAGATCACGCTGGAAGCGAACCCCGAGACGGTGACGGAGGCGTCCCTCCGGGCGTTCCGCGCCGCAGGCGTCAACCGCATCTCCTTCGGCGTCCAGTCGGCCCGGGACAGCCAGCTCAAGACGCTGGGCCGTCCCCACACCGCAAAGCAGGCCCGTGCGGCCTTTGCCGCCGCACGCCGGGCCGGGTTCGAGAACATCAGCGGCGACATCATGCTGGCCCTGCCCCATTATACGCAGGCCGAGTTCGACGAGACGCTGGAGCTTATCGAGGAGGGCGGCGCGACGCACATTTCGGCCTACCTCTTAAAGATAGAGCCGGACTCTGCCTTTGGCCGGACGCCCCCCGAGGGTCTGCCCACCTCCGACGAGGCGGCGGACTTCTACCTCTACGCCGTCGAGCAGCTGGAGCACCACGGGTATCTGCAGTACGAGATCTCGAACTTTGCCCGCCCCGGCTATGAGGGAAAGCACAACCTCATCTACTGGGACTGCGGCGACTATCTGGGCATCGGCCCCGCCGCCCACTCCTGCATGGGCGGCAAACGGTTCTACTACCCGGCCGACACCGAGGCTTTCCTGCGGGACGAGGCCGCACCGGTCATGGACGGCGGCTGCGGGGCGGAAGATTATCTCATCCTTCAGCTCCGCCTCCGCAAGGGCCTGAACCTCGACGAATACAAAAAACGCTATGGCAGGGAGCTTTCCACCGCACAGCGGGCTTTCGTGCAAAACTGTGTGAAGAGCGGCTACGCCAGCTTCGACGGCCGCACCCTCGCCCTCACCCCCGCCGGGCTTATCGTGCAGAACAGCATCCTCGCCGAGCTGTTGTGAGCCTCAGTGGAGGGCAAAGCTCAGGGCCGCCAGCACAAAAATGCCAACGATGTCGGTGATGCGGCCCACCCGCTGCATCGAGTAGTACCAGTCGGTCGGCTCGCCGCCGGATACCTCCAGCCCGTGGCGGAGATTCCAGAACAGCAGCGGGAAGCGGAGGTCCAGAAACAGCAGCAGCGCCAGCGCCCCCATCGGCAGCAGGAAAGCCACGCTGCCCCGGGTCTCCCGCCGTCCGCCGACGGCCACATTATAGAGCCAGCCGCAGCTGGGCCAGAGGTCATCTTTCTGGTATTCGCCATTGACGATGACCTTCACCTCGTCGGCCAAGCCCCCATCGTCTTCCCGCCAGAGGATGGCGTCCCCGGGGTCGCCCAGCGCGCTCCCGGCAAAGATAAGCGCCCCGTCCTGATAGAGCTTTACCTCTGCGCTGTCCTTCGCCTCGATGCGGTAATGCCTCGTCTCTCCGTCCAGCGTGAACGCTGCCTCGGCTTCGCTCTCCGTCCCGGAAAGCTGCAGGGTGTAGGCCGCATAGGCATCCTTGCCCGAAAAGCTGCCGTCTGCCTGCCGGTACAAAAAGGCGTCCCGCAGCCAGATTCCCGGACGGAGGGCGGCGAAGAGGTAGACGCCAAGCAGTACGAGACAGACGATCCAGCAGGTGCTCGTCTGCATTTTGTGGAAGATCGATCCTTTCATACAGCTTTCTCCTTGACAATCCACGTTAAAACGCATATACTAGAACTACAAAAGGTGCTGCCCCCAAAAACGGCTAGCTCCTTACCATACGCGAGCAAAAAAGATTGACCGGCATACTTGGGGAAGTAGGTGGCGGTCAGTCTTTTTTGTTTTTATGATCTTTGTCGTCATGGCTGATTTTCCATGTAATGTCGAAGACACCATAGGCTACGCTGAAGACGAGCGTCAACAGCAGCAAAACCTCGGACAGAGTCATGCGCCATCCCTCCTTCTGCCAGAACATCGGGAGTATGCGCCAAAAAAGCCGCTCTCCCGATGCCTGTTCACTCGAAAGTTAAACAAGAGCGCATCGGTAAGGAGCGTTCGCCGCCTGCGTTTGAGGCAACACCTTTGCAGTCCGGAGACTGCATTTCTAGCATAGCATAAATTCTTTCAAATTACAATCGCCCTACCCCAATTCAATGACCCTCCACCCCAGCTCCCGGATGGCCGCTTGGTCGTGGGTCGCCAGCAGGGCGGGCTTTGCGCCGCAGCGTGCTTTGAGCATGGCCGCGGCCTTTTTCATGGCGGCTGGGTCCATCCCGGTGAACGGCTCGTCCAGCAGGAGGGTGTCACTCTCGGCCCAGAGGGCACGCAGGAGGGCGGTGCGCCGCTTCTGGCCGCCGGAGAGCTTCCGGGCCGGCAGGGCGAGGGCCTCATCGCCGAGTCCAAGCTGTATAAGGTCTTCCCTTATCTGCTCTTTGTATTGCGTTTTTGCCTTGTACTGCTCCGCCGGGAGCACCAGCGCCACATTTTCCTCTGAGGTGAGCTGGGGGCAGAGCCGGTCCTCCTGAAAGACCACGCCGACCCGGCCCACCCCCTCCACGCTGCCGGAGGTGGACGCTTCCAGCCCCATCAGGATGCGCAGCAGGGTCGTCTTGCCCCAGCCGCTGGGTGCCCAGAGCACCGCCGGGCCGTCCACCGTCAGGGACAGACCTTCGAAGAGCGTTTTCTCTCCGAATCGTTTTGTCAGACCCTTTATTTCCAGTTTGTTATGATATTCTCCCATTTTTATGCCCCCTCTTCGCCCAGAACTGCCGTCACCGCCCTGTCCAGCAGGGCGAGGAAGAGCTTTTCAAATACCGCGCTCAACAGGATGATGACGAAGGTCCATGCGAACAGCTCCCCGGTAGAGAGGGTGATCTTCGCCCGATAGAGGGCGTCGCCGATGCTGCCGTCGGGCAGGCCGATGACCTCCGCCGCCACGCCGCTCTTCCAGCAGATGCCCAGCGCCACACTGCACCCCTGCCGGAACGCAGGCAGCACCGCCGGGAGCCAGACGGCCCGCAGACGCCGCCCCAGTGGCAGGCGGAACACCTGCGCCATCTCGAGAAGCCCGCGGTCGGCGCTCCCGATGCCGGTGCGCACCGCGCCGTAGAGGACGGGCAGCACCATCAGGAAGCTGATGAGGACCGACAGGGACGAGCCGCTGACCCACACCAGCGCCAGAATGATGAAGCTGGCCACCGGGGTGGCCTTGACCAGCTGCATCACCGGGGCGAGAAGGGCGTCCACCCACTCCCATTTTTCCGCCGCCACCGCCAGCACGGTACTGGACAGTGCACCCAGCCCGAAGCCCAGCAGGATGCGCCCGGCGCTGAACGCCACCCTCTGCCAGAACTCCGCCTGCGGCAGAAGCTGCACCAGCGTCCCCAGCGCCTGCACCGGCGAGACCAGAAAGACCTCCTGCCCGATGGCCATTGCCGCCGCCTGCCAGACGCCCAGCCAGAAGACCGACGCCGCCAAGAGCTGAAGGCGGCGCTTTTTTGTTTTTTCCATCTGTTTCTCTGCTCCTCTTCTTTTTTCGCTTTCAGAATATCACATCATGTGAAAGAATACAATCCTTCATCTTTTCTTCTCTTGACATGAAGGGGATAAGACTCTACACTGTAATAAAGCAATCCGTGTTTCATATTTTACGCGCTCCTGCGCACGACTGGGAGAGATGACCATGCACGAATCCACGCAGGCCCTCCGGGGCAAAAAGCTCTTTCTGGTGGGGTTTACCCTGTTCTCGATGTTCTTCGGGGCGGGCAACCTCATCTTTCCGCCCTTCCTCGGCGCACAGGCCGGGACGGCGCTCTGGCTCGCCTTCGCAGGCTTTGCCGTCAGCGCCATCGGCCTGCCCATCGCGGGCGTGGCGGCGGTGGCACGGGCGGGCGGTCTGCCCGTGCTGGCCGGGCGGGTGCATCCCCGCTTTGCGCAGGTGTTCGCTGTGCTGGTCTACCTGTCCATCGGCCCCTGCCTCGCCATCCCCCGCACGGCCAGCACCTCCTTTGAGATGCTGACCCCGCTGGTGGGGCGGAGCGGGCTGGGGCAGTTCCTCTACTCCCTTGTATTCTTCACGGCAGCGTACTTCGTGGCCCTCCGGCCCGAAAAGCTGACCCAGCGGCTGGGCCGCATCCTCTGCCCCGCCCTGCTGGTGCTCATTGTGGTGCTGTTCGCGGGCTGCCTCCTCCGCCCTGCTGCCTCCGGTTATGGCGTGCCCACCGCGGCTTACGCCGCCCTCCCCGCCGCGCAGGGAATATTGGACGGCTACCAGACCATGGACGCGCTGGCGGCGCTCAACTTCGGAGCCGTCATCGCCCTGAATATACAGGCCGTCGGCATCACGGAAGAAGCCGCCGTGCGGCGGGGCACCATCCGGGCCGGACTTGTCGCAGGCGGGATGCTGCTGGTGGTCTACGCCATGCTGACCCACATCGGCGGCATCTCGGGGGCAGCGTTCCCCGGCTGTGACACCGGCGCGGCCGTCCTGACAGCGCTGGCCGACGGCCTGTTCGGCCGGGTGGGACAGGTGCTGTTAGCCGCCATCTTCGTCATCGCCTGCTTCAACACCTGCGTAGGACTCATCGCCAGCGTGGGCGAATACTTCCACGAGCTGCTGCCCCGGCTGTCCTATCCTGCCATCGCGGCCTTCTTCGCACTGATGAGTATGCTTCTGGCCAACATCGGCCTCGCGGACATCCTGAGCCTCTCCGTCCCGGTGCTGAACGCCATCTACCCCATCGCCATCATCCTCATCGTGGTGGAGTTTCTGCCGGAGCGGTTCCAGCGCTCTCTGGTCTGGCGGCTGGGCGTCCTCCTTACCGCCCTTCAGAGCATCCCCGCCGCCCTGCCCTTCGGCCCTCTCTCCGGGTTCATGAACGCCCTGCCTCTGAGCGGCCTCGGCTTCGGCTGGCTTCTCCCGGCCCTCATCGGCATCGGTGCCGGCCTCGTCTTATAACGTGAAAAAACTGCCGTACAGCTGTGCGGCAGTTTTTCGTTGCAAAACTTACTTTGCAGAGTTGCGGATGGCCGCCATGACCTTGCGGAGGACGGACGGCTCGGTGTAGTAGAAGCCATCGTCCGGCAGCTTGCCGCCCACAGAAGCGGGCGAGGCATCGTAGAGCACCTGCAGATAGGCGGAGATGTCCTTCTTCATTTCCTCGCCGTTGCGGTAGACGATATTGCACTTGGGCAGGGCCTTTTTGGCGATCGCTGCCTTGGCCACCACGCCGACCTGCTCACACAGGGCGGCAGTTCCGTCGATGTCCTCATTCGCAGCCTTGACGCTCTTCTGGTAGTCGGTCAGGAAGGCGGCGATGACGTCCGGGTTCTTTTTGGCGTACTCGGTGCGCACCACGGTGACGCCGGTAATAAGCTGGGTATCGCAGACCTTGTTCCACTCGCGGGTCAGGTCAAGGACGACACGGAGGCTGCTGTCCTTCATCTGGGCGGCAGTGACGTAAGGCTGGGGCAGAACGGCGATGGCGTCCTTCTTGGCAGCGGCCATCTGGGCCGTGACCTCAGAGGCCTCGCTGTAATACTCGATCTTCACGTCCCTGTCGGGGTCGAGGCCGTTCTTCCGGAGCAGATAGCGCAGGACGTATTCCGGCGTCGTGCCCTTGCCGGTGGAGAGGATGGTGCGGCCCTTGAGGTCGGCGAAGCTGTGGACGGTGTTGCCCTTCTCCACGACGTAGAGCACCCCCAGCGTGTTCACCGCCATGACCTGAATGCCGCCGTTCGTCTTCTGGTAGAGGGTGGCGGCGAGGTTGGCCGGGATCGCAGCCATATCGAGGTCTCCCTTGATGAGCTTGGGCACGATCTCATCGGCTGCGCCGTAGAGCTGCAGGTCGTAGTCGAGGGAGGCAGTGCCCTCCTTCTCCATGCTCAGCAGGTTGACGAGGCCCATGGTGGTGGGGCCTTTCAGGCCGGCGATCCGCACCTTGGTGTTGGTCTTGGCCGATGCGCCGCAGGCCAGCATACTCACCAGCAGCACCGCCGACAGCAGCAGAGATGTCAGTTTTTTCATTTTGTACAGTTCCTCACTTTCATCGGGATAAATTTTCCCGCAGAAAATTTGCAAAAACCATTTGCTTTACGCCCCCAAGTTTACTATAATAAAAGAAAAAATACCGTTGCGTATGCAACGGAATCGCAGAAGGGCGGTGAGGGCCCGGGGAAAACCTCACGGAATGGGTATGGAAAACTATCTTCCGCTGTTACAATCCACCTCTCTGTTCGCCGGGCTGGAGGCCGAATCGCTTCGGGTCCTGCTGGGCAACGTGGGAGCCGTATTGCGCACCTACAGCCGGGGCGAGACCCTCGTGCTGGCCGGGCAGACCAACCGCCGGGTGGGCGTGGTGCTCTCGGGCACCATCGAAGCCTATCACCCTGCCGCCAGCGGGGCGCGTCTGCCCATCAGCCAGATGGGGCCGGGCGGCGTGTTCGGCGACGTGTTGGGCGGCTCGAGCCTTTCCAGCCCGGTGACGGTGATGGCCTCCGCCCCCTGTGAGGTGCTGCTGATGCCCTACGAAAAGCTCCTGCTGCCCGGGGCCGACCCGGCCCGACAGCGGGTCTTACAAAATCTCGTGCGCACCATCAGCGACAAATACTTCCTCCTCTCCCGCCGGGTGGACCTGCTGCTGCTCAAGAGCCTGCGGGCCAAGGTGTGCGCCTACCTCCTCAGCGAGGCGGAGGTGCACCACAGCCTCACCTTCACCATCCCCTACTCCCGCATCCAGCTGGCCGATTACCTCAACTGCGACCGTAGCGCCCTCTCCCGGGAGCTGAGCCTCATGCAGCGGGACGGCCTGCTGGAGACCTATCGGAGCAGCTTCAAGCTGCTGGAACCGGAAGCGCTACGGCGGATGGTTTTATAAAGGAGAATTTCATCATGTCCAAACCTATCCTATGGATCGTCATCCCCTGCTACAACGAGGAGCAGGTGCTGCCCATCACGGCCCCCCTGTTCCTAAAAAAGATCAACGACCTCGCCGCAGCGGGCCTTGTCAGCGAGAAGAGCCGGGTGCTCTTTGTCAACGACGGCTCCCGCGACGCCACATGGTCCCTCATCCAGAAGTTTGCCGCTGAGGACGAGCACTTCATCGGCATCTCCCAGAGCCGCAACCGCGGCCACCAGAACGCCGTGCTGGCCGGGCTGATGGAGGCACTCCACAGCGGCAGCTGCGACATTACCATCTCCATCGACTGCGACGGTCAGGACGACATCAACGCCATGGACGAGATGGTCAAGAAGTATCTCGCCGGGGCCGAGGTGGTCTATGGCGTGCGCAGCCGCCGGGATACCGACACCTTCTTCAAGCGGTTCACCGCCGAGGGCTTCTACCATGTGATGAACGCGCTGGGGGCCGACATCGTCTTCAACCATGCCGACTACCGCCTCATCAGCACCCGTGTGCTGGAAAGCTTCGCCGACTACCGCGAGGTGAACATCTTCCTGCGGGGCATGGTGCCGCTGGTGGGCTACCCCAGCGACACCGTCTATTACGAGCGCCACGAGCGTCTGGCCGGTGAGAGCCACTACCCGCTGCGCAAGATGCTGGCCCTCGCCTTCGACGGCATCACCAGCCTGTCGAACAAGCCCATCCGCCTCATCACCGGGGCAGGCATCGTGGTCAGCCTCATCAGCTTCATCGGCGTCCTCTGGGCCATCGTGCAGGCGGTCAGGGGCAGCGTCGTGGCCGGCTGGGCCTCCACCATCTGCATCGTCTGCTTCATGGGCGGCGTCCAGCTGGTCTGTCTGGGCGTCATCGGCGAATACGTCGGCAAGATCTACATGGAAACCAAGGCCCGCCCCCGCTACATCATCAGCGAGCGGACATGGGCACCCTACGAAAGGAAGTATCACGGATGAGCAAACAGAGCTGGCGGGGCAGCACCCTGCTGAACCCGGAGCCGCCGGTGCTGGTCTCCTGCGGCGGGCTGGACAAGCCCAACCTCATCACCATCGGCTGGACGGGCACCATCTGCACCCAGCCCAGCATGGTGTCCATCAGCGTCCGCCCCGAGCGGTACAGCCACCACCTCATCAAGGAGAGCGGACAGTTCGCCATCAACCTGCCCACCGAGGCGCTGGTGAAGTCGGTGGACTGGTGCGGCGTCAGGAGCGGCCGGGACTTCGATAAATTCGCGGCCTGCGGCCTCCATGCCGCCCCCGGCTCGGTGCTGACGGACTGCCCCATCCTCGCCGAAAGCCCCGTCAATCTGGAATGCCGGGTGACGCAGGTCATCCCGCTGGGCAGCCACGACCTCTTCCTCGCCGAAGTCGCCGCCTGCGACGTGGACGAAAGCCTGCTGGACGAAAATGGCAAGCTCTGCCTCGACAAGGCCAGGCTCATCGTCTACAGCCACGGCGAATATCTGGCACTGGGCAAAAAGCTGGGCACCTTCGGCTACAGCGTCCGGAAGAAAAAAGCACGGCGGAAATAACTTCCCCGTGCTTGACAATTCGCGTAAAACAAACTATACTAAAAATAGAAAAGGCACTGCGACAAGCGGTTAGCCTCTAGTCTAAGGTTTTAAGCTCTATTGAACCGTCGCCTTTGCCGAGGTGGCGGTTCAGCGTTTTTTCACGATAATGGTGATAGTAAACTCACCAATATGGAAAGTAATCCGCATTGCCTCACCCCCTTTCGGGAAGTGTAGGCCAACCGCCTGCCGTATGTGCAGTGCCTTGCCGCCAAAGCAGCAAAATTAGTATAACACAGTTTTCGACAATCTGCAATCACAAAAGCCGCAGGATGCATAGAGCATCCCGCGGCTTCGATTTTATCGCAAGGCAAAAAATTAGTGCGACATGAAAACAGCATATTTGCGATATGCAATTCAACGCTGTTGCTGCTACATTAAAAAGTTGAATTGCTATATTTCAGCAGATCACTCAAGCACTTGACCGTCCGGCCATGATGGCCGGTGACGGTCTCCGCGTGGAGCAGACTGCTCAGGACGCTCTCCTCCACGCACTCGGCCACGGCCCGGAACAGGGGGTTGATGGCGTCGTCGTGGACCATGCCCATCGGCAGGATGGCCTTTTCCGAGTCATGGGGCACCCGGTTCGCGGTGGTGAAGGCGATGACGATCTCGCCCGAACCGTTTCCGCAGAAGGAGCCGGTGCGGGACAGGCCCACCAGCGCCCGGTGGCAGAGCCGCCGCAGCTGGCGCTCGCTGAGGGGGATGTCCGTCGCCAGCACCGTGATAATAGAGCCTTTGTCCTCGTGGGGCGGGATGCTGGCGTCCAGCAGGGTCTGGATGGGGGTGCCCGCCACCACAAGGTCGTCGAAGACGGCGTGGTTGGAGAGCACCAGCGCACCGATGGTGTAGGGCTTCCCGTCCAGCTCCACCACGCGGGAAGCCGAGCCGATGCCGCCCTTCAGGCCATGGCAGCGCATTCCCCGGCCTGCGCCCACCGCGCCCTCGGCGAAGTCGGCGCGGCAGTCGGCCAGCGCGGCCCACACATTTTCCTCGGTGACGTGGAGGCCCCGGATGTCGTTCAGGCCGCTGTCGTTGCACTCGCAGACCACCGGGTTGACGCTGCCGGTGGTCTCGCAGATGTCGGGGTTCCGGTCCAGCATATACTTCACCAGCGCCGTCTCCACCGTGCCCACGCTGAGGGTGTTGGTGAAGAGGATGGGCGTCTCCAGCGTACCCAGCTCCTCGATCTGGACAAGGCCGGTGGTCTTGCCGAAACCGTTGATGACGTGGCTGGCCGCCATCACCTTATCGTGGAAAATATCCCCCGGATGGGGCAGCAGGGCGGTGACGCCGGTCTGGACCTCGCCGTCCGCCAGCGTGCAGTGGCCCACCGTGACGCCCGGCACGTCACTGATCTTGTCCAGCGGGCCGCAGGGCAGCTTGCCCACCCGGATGCCCCGGTTCTTCCATTCTGATTCGATTCCCATACAAATTCTCCTTACAAAAATGCCCTCCTCGTTTCGTGCGGAGAGGGCGTTCTTTGTTTATTCTTCCCCGTGCTCCACCCGCTTGATGGCTCCCAGATCGTAGGGCGTATTCTGGTAGACGTAGTAGTTCAGCCAGTTCTCATACAGCAGATGTGCGTGAGCGCGCCAGCGGAAGAGGGGCGGCTGGGCAGGGTCGTCCTCCGGGTAGTAGTTCTTCGGCACAGCGATGGGCAGGCCCTTGGCCACATCCCGCTTGTACTCGGCGTCGAGGGTGTACTTGTCATACTCCGGATGGCCGGTGACGAAGATCTGCCGGCCATTCTCGGTGCTCATCAGGAAGGGGCCTGCCTCGTCGCTCTCGGCGAGGATGCGCAGGGCCTTGCAGTTCAGCACATCCTCGCGGGAGATGCCGGTGTGGCGGCTGTGGGGGGCGTAGAACACCTCGTCGAAGCCCCGCACCAGCGGGTTCGAGGGGCGTGTGACCCTGTGCTCGAAGACGCCGAACATCTTCTCGTTCAGCAGCTGCTTGCGGATGCCGTAGTGGTAATAAAGCCCCGCCTGCGCACCCCAGCAGACGTGGAGGGTGGAGTAGACATTCGTCTCGCTGAAGTCCATGATCTCGCACAGCTCCGGCCAGTAGTCCACCTGCTCGAAGTCGATCTTCTCCACCGGTGCGCCGGTGATGATCATGCCATCGTAGCGGTTGTTCTTCACCTCGTCGAAGGTCTTGTAGAACGTCTCAAGGTGGGCCGCCGAGACATGGGTCGCCGCGTGGCTGGCCGTCTGCAGCAGGGTCATGTGCACCTGAAGAGGCGTATTGGCCAGCAGGCGGGCGATCTGCGTCTCAGTCGCAATTTTCGTCGGCATGAGGTTCAGGATGAGAATCTCCAGCGGGCGGATGTGCTGGGAGAGCGCCCGTTCCCGGTGCATGACGAAAACATTTTCCTCGTAGAGGGCGTCATAGGCGGGAAGGGTCTTGGGGATGATCAGGGGCATAGCGATTTCTCCTTAGATTTTATCGAGTGCCTGTGCAATATCTGCGATGAGGTCTTCGCTGCTTTCCAGTCCGCAGCTCATCCGCACCAGCTCGGCAGGCACACCGGCAGCAGCCAGCTGCTCGTCGTTCATCTGGCGATGGGTGCTGGAGGCCGGGTTGAGGCAGCAGGTACGGGCATCGGCCACATGGGTCTCGATGGCGGCAAGCTTCAGCTCCTTCATGAAGGTGCTGGCCGCCTCGCGGCCTCCGGCCAGACCGAAGGAGACGACGCCGCAGCTGCCGCTCGGCAGATACTTCCGGGCCAGTGCATGGTAGGGGCTGCTCTCGAGGCCGCAGTAGTTGACGTAGGCCACCTTCGGGTGGGCCTCGAGGAACTTTGCGACGGCCATGCCGTTCTCGCAGTGGCGCTGCATCCGGACGTGGAGGCTCTCAAGGCCGAGGTTCAGCATATAGGCGTTCATGGGGGACTGCATCGAGCCGAAGTCCCGCATCAGCTGTGCGGTAGCCTTGGTGATGAACGCCCCCTCCTTGCCAAAGCGCTCGGCGTAGGTGATGCCGTGATAGCTCTCGTCGGGGGTGCACAGGCCGGGGAACTTGTCGGCGTGGGCCATCCAGTCGAACTTTCCGCCGTCCACGATGGCACCGCCCAGCACCGCACCATGGCCGTCCATATATTTGGTGGTCGAGTGGGTCACAATGTCAGCCCCCCACTCGAAGGGGCGGCAGTTGACCGGCGTGGGGAAGGTGTTGTCCACGATGAGGGGTACGCCGTGGGCGTGGGCGGCCTTGGCGAACTTCTCAATGTCCAGCACAGTGAGGGCAGGGTTTGCGATGGTCTCGCCGAACACGACCTTGGTGTTGGGCTGGAAGGCAGCGTCCAGCTCCTCCTCGCTGCACAGCGGGTCCACAAAGGTGGCGGTAATGCCCATCTTCTTCATGGTGACGGAGATGAGGTTGAAGGTGCCGCCGTAGATGGTGCTGGACGCCACGATGTGGTCGCCCGCCTCGCAGAGATTGAACAGTGCGAAGAAGTTTGCGGCCTGACCGCTGGACGTCAGCATGGCGGCGGTGCCGCCCTCCAGCTCGCAGATCTTTTTCGCCACCAGATCACAGGTGGGGTTCTGCAGGCGGGAGTAGAAGTAGCCGTCGGCCTCGAGGTCGAACAGCTTGCCCATGTCCTCGCTGGTGGCGTACTTGAAGGTGGTGGACTGGATGATGGGGATCTGGCGGGGTTCGCCGTTGCCGGGGGTGTAGCCGCCCTGCACGCAGATGGTATCACGGTTCATTGCAACATACTCCTTTACTGGGTTTGTCTGTATAGCACAATTCCCCGCCAGAGGGCAGGCCTCCGGCGGGGAATCGGTTCGTTAAATTTTGTTCCCTGCTGGAAGCCGAAACCTCTAAGTTTACAACCTACGGTCAGGCCGTCCTTCCATCCAACCTCTCAGTCTCGCATTTGCTCGACAGCTCCCCTTGTAGGGGAGCCTCTGGCGAAGAGGGAAAGCTTTCCGCTATGCCAAAGCCTCCCCTCGTTAGGGGAGGTGGCACGGCGACAGCCGTGACGGAGAGGTTGAGCGACCACTTACTTTCTCAGCCGCTTATCGCTCTTGGTCGCCCAGAAGGTGCCGACGGTCTGGAACACCTGCACCATGAGCACCAGCAGCACGACGCAGACGATCATGATGTTGGTCTGATAGCGGTAGTAGCCGTAGGACAGGGCGATCTTGCCCAGACCGCCGCCGCCGATGACGCCGGACATGGCCGAGTAGCCGAGGATGGTGGTCAGGGCAGTGGTCATGCTGGAGATGAGACCGGGCAGGCACTCGGGGATCATGACCTTGGTGATGATCTGGAAGGGGGTCGCGCCCATGCTCTGGGCTGCTTCCACGACGCCCTCGTCCAGCTCGCGCAGGCTCGTCTCCACGAGGCGGGCCACAAAGGGGAAGGCCGCGACCACCAGCGGAACGATGGTGGCCTTGGTGCCGACGGTGGTGCCCACGATGGCGCGGGTCAGCGGGAAGACACAGATCATCAGGATGAGGAAAGGCACGCTGCGCAGGATGTTGATGACGATGTTCAGGATGTGCATCAGCCAACCCGGCAGGGGCAGCACGCCGTCCTTGTCGCCCGCCACCAGCAGAACGCCCAGCGGCAGGCCCAGCACCAGAGAAAATGCCGTGGAGAGGACGGTCACATAGAACGTCTCCCAGATGGCGAAGCCATAATCTGCAAAGCTCATTCTCCGGTCACCTCCTCAACGGTCACACCATTCTGGCTGCGCATATAGCACACAGCCTGCTTTGCCTGTTCGGTATCGCGGGGAAGCTTGAGCAGCATCGAGCCATAGCACTGGCCGCTCAGGTCGCGGGTGTCGGCGCTGAGCACCGACACAAGGATGTCCTTCTCCGCTGCGAGGCTCGCCACCAGCGGCTTTGCGGTGGACGAGCCGTTAAAGGTCACACGCACGACATGGTCGTCGGGCGCAAAACTCGAGAGGTCGCGGGCCGCGCTGCCGCCGTTGGGGGCGACGAGGCGCTTGGCCGCAGCTGTCTTGGGATTTGCGAAGATCTCGCGCACCTCTCCCTGCTCCACGACCACGCCGCCGTCCAGAATGGCGACCCGGTCGCAGATCTCTTCCACGACACTCATCTGGTGGGTGATGACCACCACCGTGATGCCCAGCTTTTTGTTGATGTCCTTGATGAGGGTCAGGATGGCGTGGGTCGTGTTGGGGTCCAGCGCACTGGTGGCCTCATCGCAGAGCAGGACTTTGGGGTCGGTGGCCAGCGCACGGGCGATGGCGATGCGCTGCTTCTGGCCGCCGGAGAGCTGGGCGGGGTAGGCGTTGGCCTTATCGGGCAGGCCCACCATTTCCAGCAGCTCTCTGGCGCGCTTTTCGGCGTCGGCCTTCTTCACGCCCGCCAGCTCCATCGGGAAGCAGATGTTCTTCAGGCAGCTGCGCTGCATCAGCAGGTTGAACTGCTGGAAGATCATGGTGATGTCCCGGCGGCGCTCCCGCAGGGCGGCGGGAGACAGGGTCTCCATCGCGGTGCCGTCGATGACGACGCTGCCCTCGGTGGGGCGTTCCAGCAGGTTGATGCAGCGCACCAGCGTGGATTTGCCCGCGCCCGACATACCAATGATGCCGTAGATAGAGCCATCGGGGATGGTCAGGTCGATGTCCTTCAGCGCATTCACCGCGCCGTCCTTCATCTGGAAAGTCTTGGAAAGGTGTTTGATCTCGATCACAGTTTACTCCTTAGTAGGGTCTTAACCCTCGATGGGGGCAAGGCTGTCCTGCTTGCCGCCGTAGATGCCCATCGGCTCGACGTGGATGCCGGCGACCGTCACCAGATGGGTGCCCTTCTCCTCATTGAAGTTGTCCAGATACGGCTGATGCTGGAAGTAGTTGGTGTCGCACTGGCCGTCCTCGACGATGGTGTTGGGGATCACATAGTCGTCGTACTCCTGAATGTCCAGCGTGATGCCCTTTGCGGCCAGAATGTCCTTGCAGACCTCCAGCACCTCGCAGTGGGGAGCGGGGGTAGCGGCGCAGCTGACGGTCTCGCCGTTCAGTGCGTCATAGTCGATGGAGGGATCGTAGCCGTCGGTGGGGTTCTCGACGACGGAGACGACAGCGCCCTTGTAGTTTTCATCCATGAAGTCCTTGACCTGCTGGCTCTGCAGAGCAGCCACCAGCGCCTTGATCTTCGGCTCGTTCTCGTTGCCCTCCTTGCAGACCAGCACGTTGACGTAAGCAGAGGAGCCGTCCTCCATGGCCAGAGCGTCGGTCATGGGGTCCAGACCAGCGGAGATGGCGTAGTTGGAGTTGATGACCGCGTAATCCTCGTCCTGCAGGACGTTGGGCACCTGAGCAGCCTCGACCTCATCGACGGTGACATTCAGGGGGTTCTCCTCGATGTCGTTCTTGGTGGCGGTCAGACCGGCGTCTGCCTTCAGCTTGAAGAAGCCGTTCTTCTCCAGCAGGGTCAGGGCGCGGGCCTCGTTGGTGGTGTCGTTGGGGACAGCGACCTTGATCTTGTCCAGCTTTGCAGCAGCGGAAGCAGCCTCAGAAGAAGCAGCGCCGGAAGCAGCAGAGCTTGCGGTGGAGGAAGAGCCGCCGCAGGCGGTCAGGGCAGCAGCAGCGGCTGCAACACCAGTAACTTTCAGAAAATCACGACGAGTAATCATAGTTTTGTTCCCTCTCTATTGTTTGGATAAAATGTACAGCGGCGCGGCACAGTCCGCGCCAGCTCTGGACGGAAGCTCGAAAAAAGCCCCCGTCCCTGTCAGCTCTGCGCTGCACAAGGACGGAGGCCTGAAACTTCCGTGGTACCACCTTGGTTCGCAGCATCCTCACGGACGCTGCCTCAAAACTGCGGCAGAAACTCTTTCTGCTTACAGCCGGACGCTTTAACGGGCGCACCCGTCGCGGACTAGTGCTCTTGCTCGTCGTCCGCGCAGCTCCGAGACCATTTTCAGCTCCCTGTTTCCTGCCCTTTTCCATCCTCCGGGCTTTCTGGTAAGGCTCATGCGAAAGCTTACTCTTCTCTTCACAGCCATTTTTGTGATATTGCGTTTATTGTACTCGCCTTGACAGGATTTGTCAACCCTTACAACAAACTTTTCTGGTAGGGAATTAAAATTTTTTCGCCCGGCAGACAAAAATGCCCCCGCGCGAGGTGCGCGGAGGCATTTTGGAAAACGTGATTTAGCCCTGCTCCTGCTGTGCCTTCTTGGCTTCCAGAGCCAGAATGGCATCGCGGCGGCTCAGGTTGATGCGGCCCTGCTGGTCGATGTCCGTCACCTTAACGACGATGGCATCGCCCACGGCGACCACATCCTCCACCCGCTCGACCCGCTTGGTGTCCAGCTTGGAGATGTGGACGAGGCCCTCCTTGCCCGGAGCGATCTCGACGAAGGCACCGAAGTTCATCAGACGGGTGACTTTGCCCTTGTAGATGGCACCGATCTCGGGGTCCTCCACGATGGTCCTGATGGTAAAGATAGCCCGCTTTGCGTCCTCCTGATCCACCGCAGAGACGAAGACATGGCCGTCCTCCTGCACGTCGATCTTGCAGTTGCAGGTGGCGCAGATGTCCTGAATGACCTTGCCGCCCTTGCCGATGACGTCCTTGATCTTATCGGTGGGGATCATCATGCTGAACATCTTGGGTGCCCAGCGGCTCAGCTCATGGCGAGGCTCGGCGATGACCGGCTTGATGATCTCATCGAGGATGTACAGACGGCCCTTGCGGCACTTCTCGAAAGCCTCGGCGATGATGTCGTAGGTCAGGCCGTCGATCTTGATGTCCATCTGGATGGCGGTAATGCCCTTGCGGGTGCCGCCCACCTTGAAGTCCATGTCGCCGTGGAAGTCCTCGACGCCCTGAATGTCCAGCATGGTCATCCAGCGGTCGCCCTCGGTGATGAGGCCGCAGGAGATGCCGGCGACCGGAGCCTTGATGGGCACGCCTGCGTCCATCAGGGCCAGCGTAGAGCCGCAGATGGAAGCCTGCGAGGTAGAGCCGTTGGAGGACAGAACCTCAGACACGCAGCGGATGGTGTAGGGGAACTCCTCCAGAGAGGGCAGCACGGGCACGAGAGCGCGCTCGGCCAGTGCGCCGTGGCCGATCTCGCGGCGGCCGGGGCTGCGGGGTGCGCGGGCCTCGCCGACGGAGTACGGCGGGAAGTTGTAGTGGTGGATGTACCGCTTGGTCTGCTCGTCGGTCAGGTCATCCATGAGCTGGTTGTCCTTGGTGCCGCCGAGGGTGCAGGTGGTGAGCACCTGCGTCTGGCCGCGGGTGAACATACCGGAGCCATGCACGCGGGGCAGGATGCCGACCTCTGCGGCCAGCGGACGGATCTCGTTGATGCCGCGGCCATCCACGCGCTTGCCCTCATCCAGCAGCCAGCGGCGGACGACGTACTTCTGCATCTTGTAGCTGACGAGGTCGAGGTCGGCGTCGGTCAGGTCGGGGTACTCCCCGGCGATCTTGTCCATGATGGGCAGCAGGGCGGCGTCACGCACATTCTTGTCGTCGGTGTCCATGGCGGCCTTGAAGTCGTCCAGATACTTCTCCTTGATGGCATGGAACATATCCATATCGAGGCCCACGACCTGAAAATCGATCTTCGGCTTGCCGCGCTCGGCCACGATGCTGTTGATGAAGCCGATGACCTTCTTGATCTCCACATGAGCGGCCTTGATGGCGTCCAGCATGGTGTCCTCATCCACCTCGTTGGCACCGGCCTCGATCATGACGATCTTGTCCATGGTGGCGGCAACGGTCAGGGCCAGATCGCTCTTTCTGCGCTGCTCCTGCGTGGGGTTCAGGACGATCTCGCCGTCCACCAGACCCACCTGCACGCCGCCGATGGGGCCGTTCCAGGGGATCTCCGACACGGCAGTGACCAGCGAAGCGCCGATCATACCGGCGATCTCGGGGCTGCAATCGGGGTCAAGGCTCATGACCGTCATGGTGATGCAGACGTCGTTGCGCATCTCCTTGGGGAACAGGGGGCGCATGGGGCGGTCCACGACGCGGCTGGTCAGGATGGCGCGCTCGCCGGGGCGGCCCTCACGGCGCATGAAGCTGCCGGGGATGCGGCCTGCGGCGTAGAGCTTTTCCTCGTACTCCACGTTCAGGGGGAAGAAATCGACGCCTTCGCGGGGCTTGGGGCTCATGACCACGTTGCACATCACGCAGGTCTCGCCGTAGCGGATGAGGGCGCTTGCGTTGGACAAGCCGCACATCTTGCCCATTTCCACCTTGAAGGGGCGGCCTGCCAGCGTAGTCTCGTAAACTTTGAAGTTGTCAAAGTTTTCTTTGCGGGAACCAAATTCGATTGCCATTTGGTTTGCCTCCTTATGTCCGTTTGATATTCCAAAAGGCTGCCCGCCGCGCATCATAGCAATAAATCCAGCGTCCGTACCAAGGCACAGGCGCTCGATTTACTGCTGCAACACGCAGCAGCGGCCTATTTGTTCCAGAGCTTGGGATACAAGGGAAAATCCAACAAAAAAGAGCAAAGGGCAGGCACCACATTGCGGTACCTGCCCTCTGTTTTCTATTACTTACGCAGACCCAGAGTTGCGATCAGAGCACGGTAACGCTCGATGTCCTTCTTCTGGAGGTAGGCCAGCAGATTGCGGCGGCGGCCAACCATCTTCATCAGACCACGGCGGCTGTGGTGATCGTTCGGGTTCTTCTTCAGATGCTCGTTCAGCTCGTTGATGTGAGCGGTCAGCAGAGCGACCTGAACCTCGGGGGAGCCAGTGTCCTTCTCGGTCAGAGCGACTTTGGCCATAACTTCCTGCTTGTTCATAGTAACAGTACCTCTTTATAAAATTTTATTTGCCGACGGCACAGCAGCGGGAAAACGGTACTCCCGGATGGGCATACTCCCAGCCCCGTATCGCGGTAACAGTGCTAGTATAACAGAAACAACCGTAAAAAGCAAGAAAAATTTTTACAGATGTGCAAAAATGAGGATATTGTTTTTCTGTCGAGTCATGGTATAATCTGTCTGTTATCAAAATGAGGTATCTCTATATGTTATGTGAATTTTCCCGCCGCAGCTTCCTGAAAGGGAGCGCAGCCGCCGCAGCGGCGCTGGCCTGCCCGCTCTGCCCGGCCGATGCCGCTCCTTCCCCATCCGAAAACGGCCTGTTCTCCCCCGTCACGCCCCTCCGCCCGACCCAGTACGGCCCGGTGCGGGGCAGGGCGCGGGAGGACGGCACCCTTTGCTGGTACGGCATCCCCTACGGGGCCGCACCTACAGGCGAGGACCGCTGGACATCCCCCCGAGAGCCTGCCCGCTGGCGGACGGTGCGGGACTGCACCGCCCCCGCCCCGGCAGCGTATCAGTACACCAGCTTCCCCCTCGGCACCGAGGACTGTCTGACGCTGGACATCTATTCCGTGCCGGAGGCAAAAAAGCGGCCCGTCCTCGTCTATCTCCATGGCAGCGCTTTCTCCGGCTCACCGCAGGAGCTGCCCGGCAGTGCACTTGTACGGGACACCGGCTGCGTCTTCGTGGCCCTCAGTTACCGGCTGGGGCTGTTCGGCTGGAACTGCCTGCCCGCCCTCACTGCCGGTTCAGACACCGCCGGGAACTTTGCCCTGCTGGACATCCTCCGGGCGCTGGACTGGGTGAAGGAGAACATCCACCACTTCGGCGGCGATGGGGCCAGCATCACCCTCTGCGGCTTTTCCGACGGCGGACGGATGGCGGCTGCCCTCGCGGCAAGTCCCCTCTCCCGGGGCCGTTTCCAGAGGGCCGTTGCGCTCTCGGGCGGCTGGTCTCTGGCCGACCCGGACACTTCGGCCTGTCAGCTGGCCGAGCGCTTCGCGCCGCTGGCCGTGGAGGACGGCCTCTTTGCCGACCCGGCTTCCGCCGCCGGATGGCTGCTGACGCCGGGGGCTGACGTCCGGGAGTGGCTCTGCGGCCTCGAACCGGCCCGCATCGCGGCCCTCGGTGTGCCCTCCATCCTCTATGCCGACGAGGCGCTGCTCCCCCGGGATGCCCGGAGCGCCGTCCCCTTCCTGCTCCTGAGCAGCGCCACCGAGTTCAGCGGCCTCGTCCGGGACGACCTGCGGCCCGCCTCCGGCCCGGCCCGGGCCTACGCCGTCCGGTACGGCTCGGCCCTCTGCCGGTGGAGCAGCACCGAGGCCCTCGCCGAGGCGCTGGGCGGCAGCGCACCGGTCTGGCTGGGCCTCATCGACTACGGCGGGGCCGACAGTCGCACCGTCCTCCCGGGCCTCGGCTCCTTCCACGGCATCCTGCTGGCCCTTTTGTCGGGCGAGAGCAGCTTCTCCCGCTGCGCCGACCTCTCCTCCGAGGGTGCACAGGCCCTCTCTTCCCGCCTGAAGCAGTCCCTCGCCGATTTCATGACCAGCGGCACCCCGGGCTGGGCGGAATGGACGCCCCAGAGCCGCACCGTCCTCCGTCTCGACGCGGACAGCACTGCGTGCTTTTCCTCCCTCTCTGCCTACCCCGACACCCGGGAGAGCATCCGCGCCGCGATGGCCGCAGACGCCTCCCTCTCCGACGCCGAAAAGGAAACGGTGGAGCATCTTTACCTCTCGGGCTTCTACTTCTGACCAAACAGAAAGCACCCCGCCGATGCAAGCGCATCAGCAGGGTGCTTCTTTCTTTTTGTTCCGCGGACGGTGCCGTCACTCCGCAAAGTATTCCTGTGCGCGCTTCGCGGCGTGGTCGATGCACTCACGCAGCTCATCCAGCGTGTCGAACTTTTTGCTGGGGCTGAGGTAGGCGTGGAACTCCACCACCGGGTCGGTGCCGTAAAGGTCGCCGGTAAAGCCCGGGATGAAGGTCTCACAGGTCACTTTGCTCTCGTCGCTGTTGACGGTGGGCCGGGTGCCGAGACCAGTGGCCGAAGGATACCAGTGCTCTCCGATCTTGGTGCGGGTGATATAGATGCCGTACCGGGGGAGCTGGAAGCCCTGCGGATAGATCTGGTTGATGGTGGGCACCCCCAGCGTCCGGCCAAGGCCTGCCCCGTGGTGTACCGTGAAGCGGATGGCGTAGGGCATCCCCAGCATGGCGTTGGCCGCCGGGATGTCGCCGCCCTCCAGAGCGGTGCGGATGCGGGTGGAGGAGACCGGCTTCTCCTCGAACTGCGCCATCGGCAGAACGATCACCTCCACACCCAGCGGTGCGCAGAGCTGACGCAGCAGCTCCGGCGTGCCCGCCGCCTTGGCACCGAAAGTAAAGTTCTCGCCGCAGAACAGCGCCCGGGCGTTGCAGTCCCGGATGATGCCCAGCACGAACTGCTCGGGCGTCATGGCCTTGATCTCCTCGAAATCGGGGCAGAGGTAGTGCTCGACGCCGAGGCTGGCGATGAGGGCGTGCTTGTCCTCGGTGGAGAGCAGCCGCTTGCCCTTCATCTTGTTCTCGGCGGGCAGGCGGAAGGTGAAGACCACCGGGGCCGCGCCATGGGCTTTGGCCCACTCCACCGCGCTGCCGATGACAGCCCGGTGGCCGATGTGGATGCCGTCAAAAAAGCCCATTGCCACAGCAGAGCCGTGGGCACCGCCCAGCGCAAGCGGCGCAAGCTGCGAATAGATCTGCATGAATGTTTAGTCCTTTTCGTTTCTCTCTACGAAGAGTTTTTCGACCTTGAGCACGCCGCCGGTGATCTTTGCAAGCCCGAGGAACTGTCCCCCGGCGCTGCGCACGCGGTAGCGGCCATCTGCCGCCGGGTAGCGGCTGGTGGGGCAGCCATTGTAAAGATGCTGCTCCACCCTCGGCTCCACCACCAGCAGGGGCAGAGACTCGAACACGCTCTCCACCGGCAGCATCAGCGCCTGCAGCGCCTCGGGGCCTGCGTCCTTCGCGGCCTGGATCTCTTCCAGCGTGTGGGCGTCGGCCTCGGTGTAGACGCCTGCCGTCGTCCGGCGCAGAGCGCTCATGGTGCCCTTCTGGCCCATCTCAGCAGCGATGTCCTCCAGCAGGGTACGGATATAGGTGCCCTTGGAACAGCAGACCGTGAGGACGTATTCGTTCTCCGCCGGGCTGCCGCCGTACCGGATGTCCAGTATCTCGATGGGGCGGGCCTTCCGCTCCACGGTCACGCCCTCGCGGGCCAGCTTATAGAGGGGCTGGCCGTTGAGCTTGACCGCCGAATACATGGGCGGCGTCTGCATCTGCGGGCCGAGGAACCGGGGCAGCACCGCCAGCAGCTCGGCCTCCCCCGCCGTCACCGGGGCCGTTTCCAGCACGGTGCCGGTGATGTCGCCGGTGTCGGTGCGCAGCCCCAGCTTCAGCCGGGCGCAGTAGGTCTTGGTGTGGTCGAGCTGAAGGTCCACAGCCTTGCTGGCCCCGCCGCAGAACACCGGCAGAACGCCGGTGGCCATGGGGTCGAGGGTGCCGCTGTGGCCCAGCTTGCGGGTACCGAGGATGCCGCGCAGCTTGGCGATGACGTCGAAGCTGGTCCAGTCCATCGGCTTATCTACGATCAGGATGCCCTGCATCAGCCTTCCTCCTGCATCTCGGGGCGGTCAAGCTCCGCCTGCACTTCGGCCAGAATGGCGTTCTTGGCGTTGTCGAGGTTGCCCAGCAGCTCACAGCCCGCCGCGCGGGTATGGCCGCCGCCGCCCAGACGCCGCGCGATGGCGCAGGCGTCCACGCCCTTGGCGGTGCGCACGCTGATGCGGTAGCTGCCGCCGGGCTGCTGGCGGAGCAGCAGCCCTACTTTGACGCCCTCGATGCTGATGGGCAGGCTGGTCAGCTCCTCCAGATCCGCAGGGTCCACGCCGCTCTGCTCGATCTCGTCGCGGGTGAGGTACATCAGGGCGCAGCGGTCGTCCAGATGATATTCCAGATGGTTGCGGGCGATGCGCTCGGCCTCCATCCGCTCCCGGGGCTTGGTGTCAAAGAGCAGAGTGTTCAGCTCTTCCAGCTGCGCGCCCGCCAGAATGAGCTTCGCCGCCACAAGGTGGGTGTTGGCCGTGGTGGACGAGAAGCGGAAGCAGCCGGTGTCGGTGGCAAGGCCGGTGTAAAGGCAGTTGGCGATGAGGGGGGTGATCTCCACGCCCATCTCGCAGATGACCTCATACAAAAGCTCTGCCGCTGCGGCCGCGCTGCCGTCCAGCAGGGTGAAGTCCGCATAGCCGCTGTTGCCCGCGTGGTGGTCGATGCAGAGATCGATGTGGCGGGTATACTGGGGCACGCCGTTATTTTCGCCGAAGAGCTGCACGCTGGCAACGTCCACGGCCACGACGGTCTTCGGCTCAAAGCCGCCCCGGAACAGCACCGGCGCGGTAAAGCTGTAGCGGGAGGGCACTGCATCGGAGCAGAGGACAGCCGCCGTCTTGCCCAGCGCCTTGAGCGCATGGCAGAGGGCGCTGCCGCAGCCGATGGTGTCGCCGTCCGGGTTTTTATGACACAGGATCAAAATGTTGTCCGCAGCACAGAGGCGCTGGGCCATCTGCTGCACATTGAGCTGTTCTGTCATTCGATGGATCATCCTTTCCGCAGCGCTGGATTTATTCCTCGGTCTCGGCGGGCTGAGTCTCCTCGGCATCGCCATTCACATTCAGCGTGCGGAGCAGCTCGTTGATGTGGGCTGCATAGGCGGCACCGTCGTCCTCCACAAAGATGAAGCGGGGTGCCTTGCGGATGTGCATCTTCTTGCTCACTTCGGTGCGCACATGGCCTGCGGCGCGGTTCAGGGCCTCGATGGCAGGCTTGGGGCCGTCCTCGCGGCCCATCACGCTCACATAGACCTTTGCCACGTCCAGATCCGGCGTCACATCCAGCCGGGTGACGGTCAGCAGACCGCCCTCCAGCCGCGGGTCCTTCAGCCGTCCGATGATGGCGATCAGCTCACGCTTCATGTCCTGCGCCAGACGGCCCATATTTTTCTGAGACATAGTTTCTCCTCTAAAAAGTCTGTTATCACCGCCCGATGGGCGGTGATAACAGTACCTTCAACTCTTAGTCGCGGTATTCTTCCATCTTGAAGGCCTCGTAGACGTCGCCTTCCTTGACGTCGGCAAACTTTGCCAGAGTGACGCCGCACTCGTAACCCTCGGCCACTTCCTTGGCGTCGTCCTTGAAGCGCTTCAGCGATGCGATCTCGTCCTCGGTGATGACGATGCCGTCACGGACGACGCGCACCTTGCTGTCGCGGGTGATCTTGCCGCTGGTGACGCGGCAGCCTGCGACGGTGCCGACATTGCTGATCTTGTAGACCTGACGGACCTGCAGCTCGCCCAGAGACACCTCGCGGAACTTGGGAGCCAGCATACCCTTCATAGCGTCGGTGACGTCGTTGATGGCGTCGTAGATGACGCGGTACATCCGCATCTCGACCTTGGTGGCCGCAGCCTCTTCCTTCGCCACATTGTCGGGGCGGACGTTGAAGCCGATGATGATAGCGTTGGAGGCGTCGGCCAGATCGACGTCGGACTTGCTGATGGCGCCGACACCGGCGTGGATGACGCGGACGCGGACCTCCTCGTTGGAGATCTTCTCGAGGCTCTGCTTGACGGCCTCGGCGGAACCCTGCACATCCGCCTTGACGACGATGGCCAGCTCCTTCATGTCGTTCTGTGCCATCTGACTGAACAGGTTATCCAGCGTGACCTTCTGGAAGGAGGAGAACTGCTTCTCCTTGGCGGCGGCAACACGCTGCTCGGCCAGCTCACGGGCCAGACGCTCGTCCTCGACGGCCTCGAACAGGTCGCCGGCCTCCGGCACAGCGGTCAGACCGGTGATCTCCACGGGGGTGGAGGGGCCTGCGTCGTTCAGCAGCACGCCCTTGTCGCTGCGCATGGTGCGCACGCGGCCCACAGCGGTACCGGCGATGATGACGTCGCCGGAGTGGAGGGTGCCGTTCTGCACCAGAATGGTAGCGATGGGACCCTGACCCTTATCCAGACGGGCCTCGACGACAGCACCCTTGGCGCGGCGGTTGGGGTTGGCCTTCAGCTCCATGACCTCGGCCTCCAGCGCGATGCGCTCCAGCAGGTCGTTGATGCCCATGCCGGTCAGGGCAGAGACGGGGATGCAGGCCACGTCGCCGCCCCAGTCCTCGGTGATGATGCCGTACTTGGTCAGGCCTTCCATCACACGCTCGGGGTTGGCGGTGGGCTTATCCATCTTGTTCATGGCCACGATGAGCTTGACGTTGGCAGCCTTGGCGTGGTTGATGGACTCGACGGTCTGGGGCATGATGCCGTCATCGGCAGCAACGACCAGAACGGCGATGTCGGTCATGTTGGCGCCGCGGGCACGCATGGAGGTGAATGCCTCATGGCCCGGAGTATCGAGGAAGGTGATGAGGCTGTCGTTGACCTTGACCTGATAGGCGCCGATGGCCTGCGTGATGCCGCCGGCCTCGCCTGCGGTGACGTTGGTCTTGCGGATGGCGTCGAGGATACTGGTCTTGCCGTGGTCAACGTGGCCCATGACGCAGACGACCGGGGGACGGGTGACGAGGTCTTCCTGTGCGTCCTCCTCCTGCGTGAACAGGCGCTCTTCGATGGTGACATGGACTTCCTTCTCGACCTTGGCGTGGAACTCCTCGGCCAGCAGAGAAGCGGTATCGAAGTCGATGACGTCGTTGATGGCGTGCATCTCGCCCATCTGCATGAACTTGGCGATGACCTTGCCTGCCTGCTGCTTCAGGCGGGCGGCCAGCTCGCCGACGGTGATCTCATCGGGGATAAGGACCTTCAGCTGTGCGTTGCGGGCCTTTTCCAGCTGGATGCGCTGCAGACGCTCGAACTCGGTCTCGCGCTTGCCCTTCTGGAACTGCTGGCGCTGGCGCTGGCCGCGCTGGGTGAACTTCTGCTTGTTGCCCTGCGGGGTGGGCTTGCGGCGGTTCTCGGTGTTCTTGGTGGAGGCCAGATCGTCGTAGCGGGCATCGAAGCGGTCCACGTTCATATCGACAGTGCGGGTATCCACCGTCACCTGATTGTCCTCGCGGCGGACGGAGACGGACTGTGCGGGGGCAGCGACGGCCTTTGCGCCGGTCTCACGGGCCAGATCCTGCAGGGAGACGGTCTTCTCCTCCCGCTTCTTGTGCTGCTCGGGCTTCTTGCCGTTGTCGTGCTTGGCGGCGGGCTTTGCCTCAGCCTTTGCAGGCTCGGGCTTCTTCTCGCTCTTGGCCTCCGGCTTCTTCTCCGCCTTCGGCTCTGCCTTCTTCTCGGCAGGCTTCTTCTCGGCAGGCTTCGCCTCGGCCTTGGGGGCCTTGGCGCTGTTCAGGAACTCGTCGAGGTTCTTGACGCTGTTGTCCTTGCTGAACTTCTCCAGCAGGAAGTTCAGCTCGTTCTCCTCCAGAGTGGAGCTGTTCTTCTTGCCGGTGCTGCCCATGGCGTTCAGTTCATCGAGGACCTTCTTGGCAGAGATGCTCAGGTCCTTTGCAAAATCGCTCACTTTATATTTTACGGTCATTCGCTCATATCCTCCTCATTTTGAATCGCTCCGCACGCCGTCAGCCGGTCAAAGCAGAGCTTGGCGAGGTTGCGGTCGGTGACAGCATACACGGCCACCGGTTTGCGGCTGATGTCAGCCAGCTTATCCTGTGTCAGCGGCATGGGGATGACGTCCACCATATCGCCCACAGCGTAGTTGAGCCGCTGCACGGTCTTGGCGCTGGCGTCCGACGCGGTCATGACCAGCCACGCCTTGCCCTTGACGACGGCCTCCTCCACTGCATCGAAGCCCATGGTCAGTGCGCCCGCCTTGCGGCAGAGGCTCACGGCCTGAAACAGGGCCTCCTTCGGCTCGAGGGCCGGTTTTTCGGGGGCGTTATGCTTCTTTGCCATCGCGGTCAGCCTCCTTTTCCACTTCCACACCGGCCAGCTGCTGGGCCAGTGCATCGTATACCTCGGCGGGGACCGGCTGCTCAAAGCAGCGTTCCAGCGCCTTCTTCTTCTTTGCCTTTGCAAGGCAGGCGGCATCCGGGCAGAGGTAAGCACCGCGGCCGGGCTTCTTGCCCACGGGGTCGATGCTGATCTCTCCGCTGGGTGCGCGCACCACACGCACCAGCTCCTTCTTGGGGCGGCTGGTCATGCAGCCGATGCACTGGCGGGCAGGGATCTTTTTTTGTGCCATCCGGTTTTCCCTCCTTCGGCAGGTGTTCTGCGCTTATTCTGCGGCGGTGTCTTCGGTCTTCTCCGCCTCGGCAGCCTTCGGCTCTTCCTCGCCGTAGTAGCCGCTCTCGGGGCGGATGTCGATGTTGTAGCCGGTCAGGCGGGCGCACAGACGGGCGTTCTGGCCCTTATTGCCGATGGCAAGGCTCAGCTGCTGGTCAGGCACGGTCACGCGGCAGGAGCGGGTCTCGCCGGGCAGAAGCTCGACCTTGACCACCTTGGCGGGGCTGAGGGCAGCGGAGATGAACTCGGAGACATCCTCGCTCCACTTCACGATGTCGATCTTCTCGCCGCCCAGCTTCTCGACCACAGCGGCCACACGGTCGCCGTGGGGGCCGATGCAGGCGGAGACGGGGTTGACGTTGGGGTCCTTGGACCAGACGGCCATCTTGGTGCGGGCGCCGGCCTCGCGGCTGATGGCCTTGACCTCGACGGTGCCGTCATAGATCTCGGGCACTTCCAGCTCGAACAGACGCTTGACGAGGCCGGGGTGGGTGCGGCTGATCATGACGCGGGGGCCGCGCTCGCTGGCCACCACATCCACGATGTAGACCTGCAGCATCTGGCCCTCGGTGTACACCTCGCCGGGCACCTGCTCGTTGCGGGGCAGGATGGCCTCGCCGCCCTTGCCCAGATCGAGGGCAACGATGCCCTTCTCGGGGTCAACGCGGGTGACAGTGGCCTGCACGATGTCGTGGGCGCGGGACTGGATCTCGCTCAGCTGCTGGCTGCGCTCGGCCTCGCGGATGCCCTGACGGATGACGTGCTTTGCGGTCTGGGCGGCGATGCGGCCGAAGTCCTTGGTCTTGAGGGGGGTCACGACTCGGTCGCCCACCTGATAGCTCTTGCGGATGTGCTGTGCCTCGGTGATGCCGATCTCGCTGTGCTCGTCGTACCAGTCCTCGTCGGCCACGACGTCCTGAATGAGGGCGACGTTGAACTTGCCGGTCTCGGGGTCGATCTCGACCATGACGTGGTCGTCCTCGACCTCATAGTTCTTCTTCACGGCAATGATGATAGCAGCCTTGATCTTGTCGATCAGGTACTCTGCCGTAATGCCGCGCTCGTGCTCCAGCATGGAGAGAGCTTCAAAAAATTCGTTGTTCGCTGCTGCCATTTTTCGGGTTCCTCCTAGTTTATATTGTATCTTCTCTCGGTTCCTCTTTGGCTCTCCCCCCGGGAGAGCTGTTTTCAGTCAAACAGGTGTTCATCATCACAGAGATGGACGCTGGATGCAGCGCTCACCTCAAAGCTCACCGGGCCGTTCTCGGTCTCGACCGTGACGGTGCTGCCCTCACGGCCTTTGAGGATGCCGGCAAACTCGCGCACGCCGTCGGCGTTGGGGCGGATGAGCTTAACGCCGATCTTTTCGCCCTTGAGCGCCTCGTAGTGCTCCGGGCGGGTCAGCTTGCGGCCAAGGCCGGGGCTGCCCACCTCGAGATAATAGCTCTGGTCGATGGGGTCTGCCTCATCGAGGATGGGGTCCAGCGCGTGGGACACTTCCGCACAGGTGTCGGTGTCCATGGTGCCGTCCTTGTCGATGAGCACGCGAAGATACCAGTCCGGCCCTTCCTTCTCAAAGACCACATCCCACAGGCGCAGGCCCATGCCCTCCACGGTGGGGCGGACAAGCGCTTCGACTCTCTGGGCGGTATTGCCGCCAGACTGCTTCGCCATAAAAAACCTCCAAACAAACAAGAAAAGCGGACCTTGCGGCCCACTTTCCAATAAAACTATAGCGTACTACTAGAATATAGCATACTCTTGCGAATTATGCAAGCTTTTTCGTGAAAAATCCTCTTCTCACAGCACCCAGACGCCGTCGCGGAAGAGTTCCACGGTGCGGCCGTCACGGCATTTGCCGGTGATATGGCTGTCCTCCGCGCCGACCATGACATCCTCGTGGATGGTGGACTGGTTCATGCCCCGGGCCAGCAGCTCGTCCTTCGACAGGCGGGTGCCGTTCTCGGTGGTGCCGGGATAGCTGGCACCGAAGGCGATGTGGCAGGCAGCGTTCTCGTCGAAAAGGGTGCTGTAGAACAGCGCGCCGCTGCGGTTGATGGGGCTGGAGGCGGGCACCAGCGCCACCTCGCCGATGCTGCGTGCGCCCTCGTCGGTGTCCAGCAGCTGGCCCAGCAGCTCTGCGCCCTCCTCGGCCCCGTGCTCCACGACCCGGCCATCCTTGAAGGTGACGTGGAAGCCCTTGATGAGCTGGCCGTTGAAGACATAGGGCTTGGTGCCGTAGACGATGCCGTCCACCTTGTCCTTGTGGGGTGCGGTGAATACCTCCTCGGTGGGGATGTTGGGCAGGAAGACCACGCCCTTCTCGCTGACGCTGGCGGCGCTTTCCCAAGTGGCCTTATCAGCGATGCCCACGGTCAGGTCGGTGCCGTTGGCGCTCTCGAAGTGGACGCTCTCGAGGTCGAGGGCGTTCATCTTGTTTTTCAGGTCGGTCAGGCGGTCGAGATGGGCCTTCCACTCGTTGACCGGATCGCCGTTCGTCACCCGGCAGACGTCGAAGATGAGCTTCCAGAGCTTCTCGACGGCGGCAGCCTCGTCCAGCTCCGGGAACATCTTCTTGGCCCACGGGGCGCTGGGCATGGCGGCAATGGACCACTGGACGCGGTCGTTCATGGTGTACTCCCGCCACGGGGCCATGAACTTGCGCTGACCGGCGTTCACCCGGCTGATCTTCGCACCGTCCAGACCGGCGTAGACCTCGGGGTCGTCGGCGTGGATGTGGAGGACGCAGACGCCGCCCTCGCTCTCGGCGTAGTCGAGATAGCGGCGCAGCTGCCACGACTTGAAATCGCTCAGAGCCTCCTCGCTGCCCAGCTCCATCCGGCTGCGGGAGACGTCGTTGTCGCTCCAGTTCACCAGCACGTCACGGGCACCGGCCTCGTAGGCGCTGCGCACGCACAGACGGGCCAGCGGAGCGGCCTCGAGGCAGCAGTTGATGATGAGAGTCTGGCCCGGCTGGGGATTCACGCCCACCCGGACGATGAAATCGGCATATTTTTTCAGAAGAATATCAAAGTTTTCCACAAAGATTCCTTTCTGCCGTGCAGAACACGGCGGTGCATTTTCTGCTTAACAGTATAACCCATTTACAGGGGAGTTGTCCATATTTGAAATTTCAGGAGATCCATTGCCTTTTTCACGTTATCGTGTTATACTATAGATACAAAAAGAGAGTGTTGCCCGGCAAACGGTCTTCGCTCTTTGGCTAGTCACAAAAATGACCGCTCAGTTTGCGAGACTGGGGGCGGTCATTTTTTGTTGCCGAAGATTTTCCAAGCGATGTCGAACATTCCAAAGCCGACCGTTGCAATCAGCGTCAGCAGAGCTAAAGTCTCCAAAAGCGTCATGGTCCATCCCCCCTTTCGCAGTGAAGCGTCAGGGGTGCAGCAATGCAGGCTCCCTGACACCGTGCCAAAGAGCTGCAAGACCGCCTGCCGTATGTGGGCAGCACTCTCATATTTTAAGTATAACAGACATTCCGTAGTTTTTCAACAAAAAATGACCGCCCAGTTTAGCCCACTCGTGCGGTCATTCTTTGTGATTGACTTGCCGGAAAGGTACTGACCGTTTGCCAGACAGCACTTTCTTTCGTTGTATTACACCACAGCCCCGCCGAAATTGCAACGGCGGGGCTGTTTTTTCACTCACAAAAGTAAGTTTTTATCAGAACTCGATCTTGCTCTCGATGTAGCTCTTCAGCTCGGAGATGGGCATACGCACCTGCTCCATGGTGTCGCGGTCGCGGACGGTGACGCAGTTGTCAGCTGCGATGCCCTTGGCCTCGTCGCCCACGGTGTCGAAGTCCACAGTGATGCAGTACGGGGTGCCGATCTCATCCTCGCGGCGGTAGCGCTTGCCGATGGAGCCGGTGTCGTCGTAGTCCACCATGAAGTACTTGCTCAGCTCGTTGCGGATCTCCATGGCCTTGTCGCCCAGCTTCTTGCTCAGGGGCAGGACGGCGCACTTGTAGGGAGCCAGAGCCGGATGCAGGTGCAGGACGGTGCGGATGTCCTCCTTGCCCTTGCTGTCGGTCAGGTGCTCCTCGTCGTAGGCCTCGCACAGGAAGGCCAGAGCCACACGGTCACAGCCCAGAGACGGCTCGATGACGTAGGGGATGTAGTGCTCGTTGGTCTCGCTGTCGAAATACTCGAGGCTCTTGCCGGAGGCCTCCTGATGGCGGGTCAGGTCGTAGTTGGTGCGGTCTGCGATGCCCCACAGCTCGCCCCAGTCGGTGAACGGGAAGGCATACTCGATGTCAGTGGTAGCGCGGCTGTAGAAGGCCAGCTCGGCAGGCTCGTGGTCACGCAGGCGCAGATGCTCCTTCTTGATGCCAAGGCTCAGCAGCCAGTTCTCGCAGTAGTCCTTCCAGTAGCTGAACCACTCGAGGTCGGTGCCGGGCTTGCAGAAGAACTCGCACTCCATCTGCTCGAACTCGCGGGTGCGGAAGGTGAAGTTGCCCGGGGTGATCTCGTTGCGGAAAGCCTTGCCCACCTGACACACGCCAAAGGGCAGCTTGCGGCGGGTGGTGCGCTGGATGTTTGCAAAGTTGACGAAGATGCCCTGTGCGGTCTCGGGGCGGAGATAGCAGGTCGAAGAGCTGTCCTCGGTGACGCCGATGGCAGTCTTGAACATCAGGTTGAACTTACGGATGGGGGTGAAGTCATGCTTGCCGCAGACGGGGCAGACGATGTCCTCGTGCTCGGCGATGAAAGCGTCCATCTCGTCGAAGCTCATGGCATCGACATTGACCTCGGGGTGCTCCTCGCCGATGAGTTTATCGGCGCGGTGGCGGGCCTTGCAGGCGCGGCAGTCCAGCAGGGGGTCAGAGAAGCTGGAAACGTGACCGGTCGTCACCCAGGTCTGGGGGTTCATGATGATGGCGGCATCGAGGCCGACGTTGTAGGGGCTTTCCTGCACGAACTTCTTCAGCCATGCCTTCTTGACGTTGTTCTTGAACTCGACGCCCAGAGGGCCGTAGTCCCAGCTATTGGCCAGACCGCCGTAGATCTCAGAGCCGGGGAACACATAACCACGGTTCTTGCAGAGATTGACGATCATATCAAGGGTCTTTTCGCTCTGTTCCATTGTAAGTACATCCTTTCCGTCCGCGGCTGGTTTGCCGTGTCGTGTTGTAGTATTCTCCCGGCCGCTTTCCCCGCAGCCGGGCGTGCCTTTCCTGTCGAAAGCACATTATCTTTACTTTATCATGTTTTGGGGGGATTGTAAAGGCCAAACCGCGTTGTTCTTCCACGTCCCTTCCCTGAAAACACCAAGGCCCGGGGTGTCTCCACTCCGGGCCTTGGTGCCATTTTTTATCGAAGAAATAGGGAATTACTTAGTTGGAAAAATCAGGCAGTAACCTCGACGGCCTTGCAGGTGACAACGACCATGACGTAGTCTACTTTATTGTTGCCGCTGCCCACGCTGAACTCCTTCATGCTCAGCTCGTACTTGTCGCCAGCCTTGATCTTAGCCACGCCATCGATCTTGACATCACTGTGGTTGAAAGCGTTGTTGATGTTGATCTCTGTAGCAAAGGGCGTCACGAGCATCATGTTCTTGGCGATCTTCTGAGCCTTATCACCCTTCGTCAGCTTCTTGGTCTCAAAGTAGTTGTACCAGACATAGGTGTCGCCTTTAACCTCGGCCTTCAGTGCAGTCTTGAAGGCAGCATCCCAAGTCGTCGTATCAGTCTTGATCTTGCCGTCTTTGTCCTTAATAGCCGTAACTGCCTTGTTTGCCAGATCGTCATCGACTGCCTTGACGGTAGCCTTAGAGTTAGCAACCTTCAGCATACCCTCCAGCTCGTCAGCGACCTGACGAGAAGAGATGCTTGCGCAGCCGGTCAGCATGGACATTGCCATGACGCCGGTCAGGACGAGGGCCAGAAGTTTCTTTGCCATTTTCATGATTTTTTGCCTCCATAAGTAAAAATAAATTATACAGGCAGGCCATCCATTTCCGGCTGTCGGCCTGTGGCCTCATTATACCGCCCGCCGGCGGGGGGGGGGGGGGGTCGGGGGGGGAGGAGGAGGGGGTTGAGGGAGGGTGGATTGCGGGG
>NZ_DAWCVJ010000013.1:0-40301 GCF_052358865.1 Faecalibacterium sp. | reverse complement strand
CGCCCCCCGCCGCCCCGACCCGGACGACGATTATTCCGGCGTGCGCGACCCCGCCCCCGTGGTGGCTGCGGCCAGCGCCGACGGCGCGCCGTCCTGCCCCGGCTGCGGCCGAAAAGAAAAGAAATAAGAGGGCAGTGCTGGCAGAGTCTTCGAGAGGTTAGTCTGTTAAAACTAACTGCACTTCGTGATTTTCGCCAAATATCCTCTTCAAATTTCTCCAAAAGTTAGCCCATGCTTTTGTGCAACCCAACAAAAAACAAAGATTTGCTTTTGGGCGGGTGCGGTTAGTCTTGCCTTTTTGAAACGGCTTTGCTAGAATGCAGTCAAGGATATGATTTCCGAGGGGTCTGCCAGAGCCGTGCAGAGGCAGGTTTCTTCATAAATACTGAGCACGGGGAGATAAAGGAGAGTTCTATTATGGCACACAAGGTTTCTGACGCATGTGTTGGCTGCGGCGCTTGCGAGGGCGCTTGCCCCGTTGGTGCAGTTGCTGTTGAGAATGGCGTTGCAGTCGTGAACGCAGACGCTTGCATCGATTGCGGTGCTTGCGAGGGCGCTTGCCCCACCGGCGCTATCACTGCTGAATAATTTTTAGCAGACAGCCGCGCGAATAACGCATCAAAAGCAGCAGACCTGTTGTACGGGTCTGCTGCTTTTCTTTGTTGCATAAATTTTTCATCTTTTGGGACAGAATATTTTGTCGGAGGATTTCAGCCGGGCATATGGAACATTCCACCGAGATTTTGTATAATAAAACAGAAGTATACTGCTCTGCCGTCCACCGGTTCGGCTCAGATGCGCTTTTGCTGGCCCGCTTCTGTGAGCCAAAGCGCAGCCAGACGGCGGCAGACCTATGTTCGGGCTGCGGCATCGTCAGCCTCGAGTGGCACGACCGGGGCCATCGCGGCCCCTGCGCCGCCGTCGAGCTGCAGCCCGAGGCCAGTGCGCTCTTGCAGCAGGCCGTCGCAGAGCAGGGCATCGGCCACATCACGCCGCACCTCGCCGACCTGCGCTCTTTCCGGGAAGGAGAGGGGCAGTTCGACGTCTGCGCCTGCAATCCGCCCTATTTTGCCGCCGGGCCCCAGAGCGCCAAAGCAGGCCGGGCCACGGCCCGCCACGAGACGGACTGCACCCTCGAGGACGTCTGCGCCTGCGGCTTCCGTCTGCTGAAGGACGGCGGCAGGCTTGCGCTCTGCCACCGGCCCGAGCGGCTGGCCGAGGCGCTGGCGGTGCTGCGGGCGCACCGTCTCGAGCCGAAGCGGCTGGCTTTCGTAAAGAACCGGCCCGACGCCGCACCGTGGCTCTTCCTCGTGGAGGCCCAGAAGAACCGCCGCACCGGTCTGCGCATCGAGCCGGATGTGCTCATCACCGCTGGCGCAGCCCTCTACGGCCCTTCTTCGGAAGAATAAGGGGAACGACTTTGCGCGCTGGTGGCGCGGGTTTAGAGCGCTTTTTCATTAAGGCTAATGTTCTCTTTTGCGTGCCAAAAGAGAACCAGAAAAGCACCAGCGATTTCGACGCGCTGGATCCACGAGAAAGGGGCTGCTCGCCCCTTTCAGACCCCGAAGGAGTTGTCGAAACGGAAAAAAGCTAGCCGCTGCGCTAAACGCTTTTTTCTCGTTTCTCCGACTTGCTGCTTCGCAGCTGGTGTTACGTTTTCGCAGGGCGTGAAGTTCAGCGACGACGTGAAATCATCGGCGGAGCCGTAAATAGGAGAAGCACAAAAAAATGCGTTTAGCGAAGCGGCTAGCATTTTTGGGCTTCGACTTCCACATTGGAATTGTTAAGGGCGAGCAGCCCTTAACTCGTTGCGGGGAGAGTGGAGTCCAGAGGTAGGGAGGGGGGAATCGAAACACCCCTCCCTACCTCTGGCCCGCGCGGAGCGCAAGCCGCTTGACCAAAAGAAAAAACATCCCCCGCGCTACAAGCGCGAAATCCAATTAAACATCGTCTTATCGTAAAAATGGAGGTCCATCATGGCCGGTACTCTTTATATCGTCGCAACCCCCATCGGCAACCTTGATGATATGCCGCCCCGCGTCGCTGCCACTTTTGGCGCGGCGGACTTCGTGGCCGCCGAGGACACCCGCGTGACCATGCGGCTGCTGAACTATCTGGGCCTGAAAAAGCCGATGGTCAGCTACTACGAACACGCATTGCAGAAAGGCGAAGGCATCCTGCGCCGCATCGAGGCGGGCGAGAGCTGCGCCCTCTGCTCCGACGCCGGTATGCCCTGCGTCTCCGACCCGGGCGAGGTCATCGTGCGGGACGCGCTGGCCCGGGGCATCAAGGTCGTGCCTGTTCCGGCGGCATCTGCCTGTGTGACGGCGCTGGCCGTCTCGGGACAGGACACCTCCCGCTGGGTGTTCGAGGGCTTCCTGCCCGTGAACCGGAAGCAGAAAAAGGAGCGTCTGGCCGAGCTGTTGGGCGAAAAGCGCACCGTCATCTTCTACGAAGCCCCCCACAAACTGCGCACGACGCTGGATGACCTCGCAAACGCCTTCGGCCCGGAGCGGAGCATCACCCTCTGCCGCGAGCTGACCAAGCTCCACGAAGAGATCTGGAAGACCACCCTCGGCGAGGCACAGACCCACTATGCCGCCAGCGAGCCGCGGGGCGAATATGTGCTGGTCATGGCCGGCGCGCCGGTCTCTGCAGAGCCAGAAGCCGAACTGACCCTTGAGCAGGCCGCCCAGCGGGCACTTGAGCTGACCGGGCAGGGCTTCGGCCCCACTGCCGCCGCCAAGGCTGCAGCGCAGGGCACCCCCTACTCCAAGAGTGAAGTATATAAAGTACTGCTGACCTTGCAGCAGCGCGACCCCGAATAAAATTTGAGGAGGAACCTTTTCCCGTGACGAAACTTCTGATCCTGAGCGACAGCCACAGCAACCGTCTGGCCCTCGAGCACATCCTGAAGGCCGAGGCCGACCACATCGACGCCCTGATCTTTCTGGGCGACGGCCTGCGCGACCTCGAGCAGACGCTGACCCTTTACCCCCGGCTCCGGGCCTACGCCGTGGCCGGGAACTGCGATTTTGGTGCACTGGAACCGCTGGACGGGCTTGCGGCCTTTGATGGGGTGGTCGTCTTCTACACCCACGGCCATATGTACGGAGTGAAATACGACCTCGACACGCTATCCGACGCCGCAGCGGCCCGGGGCGCGAACGTCGCCCTCTTCGGCCACACCCACGTCCCGGTGGCCGAGCAGCGGGGCGACGTGTTCCTGTTCAATCCCGGCTCCTGCGGCCGGTGCTACACCGGCCCCAACACCTACGGCATCCTGACCCTTGCCGACGGCAAGGTGGTGGGCCACGAGCACAAAGAGGTACCCAAGGCATGAGCATCAATGAGGTGCGCTGGCTGTCCGAGTGCGGCAGCACCAACGCCTACGCAAAAGAGCATTTCGAGGAGTTTGGCCCGGTGGGCGCGGTGTACACCACCAACCAGACCGCAGGCCGGGGCCGTCTGGGCCGCAGCTGGGTAAACGCAGAGGGCCGCGCCCTCTATTACACCGCGGTCATCCGGGAGCCGCTGGCCCAGCCTGCCACCCTTCCGCTGCTGGCCAGCCTCGCTGTCCGTGAGCAGCTGGCCCGGCGCTACGGCGTGGACTGCCAGATCAAATGGCCCAACGACCTGCTGCTGAACGGCAAGAAGGTCGTGGGCATCCTCTGCGAGAGCGTGAGCTACGGCTACCAGATGCAGGGGCGGGGCATCGTCTGCGGCATCGGCATCAATCTGGCCCAGCCCCAGAGCTATTTCGACGCCGCCGACCTGCCCAACGGCACCTCGCTGGAGCTGCAGGGCGCAGCGGTAGACCTCGACGCCGACCCCCAGTGGCTGGCCGAGGCACTGACCGATTTCGGCTTCGACCGCCCCCTCTACACCTTCGCACGGGAGGGCTTCGCGCCGTTCCGGGAGGAGTATAAGGCTGCCTGCATCAATCTGGGCCGTCACGTCACCTTCGACCTGCCGGGCGGGGAGCTGGGCAGCGGCACGGCCATCGACGTGGACGCCGACGGCCAGCTCATCGTCCGCACCGACAGCGGCGAGGAGAAGGTCTTTACCGGCGAAGTCTCCGTCCACGGCATCTATGGAGCTGTATAAATTTTTCTGCACCCCTGCGCCTCTGCGGGCCGTCCGGCCCCGGGGGCGCATTTTGTTTTCCCCGCGAAGGATGTGGAGTCCTCGGTTCTCCCCACAGTTTTCCACAGAGACGTTTTGCCGGGGCACGCTTGTGGAAAACTCCGGGGCCAAAAATTCCAGAGGGGAGAGCCGTTTTCCTCCCGGGTGCGAAATGCCTCCGAAAATAAATTTTTGACCTCGACTTTCTTTTGGAAAAAAGGTGCTTCGACCCCTTTTCTCCCCAGTTTTTCCCTCATTTCCCGCTCTTGAATACATCGTGTATAACCCGATGCTCGATTTTCTGTGGAAAACTCAGTGGAAAAAGTGGAAAACACTGTGGGAAAACCGGCTTCTTTTTCACAAAATCAGTGGAAAACCCAGTGGAAAAAGTTAAAAGATGATTCCAGACGGGATACTTCTTCCATCTGCGGATGAAAATGGAACACCGCTGTTCCCACGGATTTTCTTGAATGGACCGGGCAAACATGATACAATGAAAGGCAGGATATGGCCCCGGACATGGGCCGCAAAATTTATTTTCACGGAGGCGTCTGTCTATGAACTGGATCTCCCGCCTTGAGCGGAAATATGGCCGCTTTTGCATCCCGAATCTCATCTCCCTCATCGTAGGCGGACAGATCCTGGTCTACGCCATCGAGCTGTTCGTAAATCAATTTGTCTCATCCTACCTCGGCCTGAGCCGGGGCCTGCTGCTGATGGGGCAGGTGTGGCGTCTCATCACCTTTGTCTTCATCCCATTCTCGGGGGGCGGGCCGCTGAGCGTCATTCTGGGCATCTACTTCACATGGTTCATCGGCTCTGCGCTGGAAAAGGAGTGGGGCGATTTCCGCTTCAACCTCTACTTCCTGCTGGGGATGGCGGGCACGGCGCTGGGCTGTCTCGTCACCGGCATCCCCGCCGACACCTACTGCCTGTCGCTGTCCCTGCTGCTGGCTTTCGCCATGCTCTACCCCGAGGTGCAGGTGCTTTTGTTCTTCGTCTTCCCGGTGAAGGTGAAGTACTTCGGCCTCTTTGCTGCCGCCATGTGGCTGTTCAGCTTCCTTACCGCCGGGTGGCTGTATAAGGTGAGCTATCTGCTGAGTATGCTGGGCTTCGCGCTCTTCTTCGGGCCGCAGGCCCTGCGCAGCGTCCGGGCGTGGATCCGCCGGGAGCAGTGGAAGCGAAAGAACCGGAGGTGAGCCGCTCATGATGATCGACCGCCTTGCGGGCAACGCCGCCCTCAAAGACAGCGTCCGCCTGATGCTGGAGAGCCGCCGCCTGACCCACAGCGTACTCTTGGTGGGTGAGACGGGCTTAGGCGCGGGCTACGCGGCCCGCTGCGTGGCGGCAGACTATCTTTACCCTGCGGGCGGCGCGCCCGCTGAGGCCCTTCTGCGGGGCGAATGCTGTCGTGCCGTAGGTAAGGCCGGCGACCGCAGCAGCGGTAGGGTGGAAACGGGCATCGTGCGGGAGGCCATCTCCGTCACCGGCATGGGCACAGGCGGGCGGTATCTCGTCAGTCAGGTCAAGGCCATGCGCACTGAGATCTTCAACACCAGCCTCTCTGCCGAAGGCCGCGCCGTCCTGCTCTATCATGTGGAGCGGATGAACGAGGAGTCTGCCAACGCCCTTCTGAAGGTGATGGAAGAGCCGCCTGAGGGAGTGCTGTTCCTCTTGACCGCGGACTCGCTGGCCGGTGTCCTGCCCACCATCCGCAGCCGCTGCGTCAGCTTTGCCGTGGCCCCGGTCAGCCCCGAGGAGTGCACCAAGTGGTGCATCGGGCAGGGTGTGGACAAAAAGCAGGCCCAGCTTTACAGCCAGCTGTTCGACGGCCACATCGGCACCGTACTCGCGGCGGCACAGGACGACGCCCGCCGGGAACAGGTGGAAAAGGCCCTGACGCTGGCGAAGGCTGCGGCGGCGCAGGACAGCTACGCGGCCGCCGTTCTGCTGGCAGGGTACGAGAAGGACAAGGCCGCAGCCGCCGCGCTGCTGGGCGATTTCCGGGCTGTGGCTGCCGCCGGACTGCGGGGCTGCGGCGGCGCACCCTTGACGGGCGATGCCGCCCGCCGCGCCCTCTCGCTGGCCGATGCCGCCATCCAGCGGCTGGGGGCGCAGGTGAATCCGAAGATCGTGCTTTCTGTGCTGGCGGCGAAGCTGGGATAATGAATCAGGGGGAGCATCTGCAAAAGGGCAGGTGCTTCTCTTTTATTTTTGAGCGGGTGTACGCGCTGGCGCGCGGGGCAGAGCGCTCTTGCAGTAGGGCTAGGGTTTCTTTAAGTGGGCGTGCGCGCTGGTGGCGCGGGTTAAAGCACTTTTTCATTAAGGCTAATGTTCTCTTTTGCGTGCCAAAAGAGAACCAGAAAAGCACCAGCGATTTCGACGCGCTGGATCCACGAGAAAGGGGCTGCTCGCCCCTTTCAGACCCCGAAGGAGTTGTCGAAACGGAAAAAAGCTAGCCGCTGCGCTAAACGCTTTTTTCTCGTTTCTCCGACTTGCTGCTTCGCAGCTGGTGTTACCTCTCTGCTGACGGTAATGTCCAGCAGAAGCGTGAAATCTTCGGCGGAGCCGTAAATGGGAGAAGCACAAAAAAATGCGTTTAGCGAAGCGGCTAGCATTTTTGGGCTTCGACTTCTTCTTTGGAATTGTTAAGGGCGAGCAGCCCTTAACTCGTTGCGGGGAGAGTGGAGTCCAGAGGTAGGGAGGGGGGAGTCGAAACACCCCTCCCTACCTCTGGCCCGCGCGGAGCGCAAGCCATTTGACCGCAAGAAAAAACATCCCCCGCGCTACCAGCGCGAGAACCATTTCTGGTTCTCTTTTGGCACGCAAAAGAGAACTAAGCCCCACCGCAAGAGCGATTTACCCCGCGCCACAAGCGCGTGAAGCCGTTCATAAAACCCCACACAGCAAAAAAGCTCCCCAGCGGGGAGCTTTTTGCTCTATCATCTTCTGCGAGAACGATTCCTCCGCCGCAGGTTCAGCGAGCCGCCGCCGGCCACCATCGTGAGGAAGCCCAGCACGATGAGGATGCCTACCAGCACAGCCATGAGCAGAAGGGTCGTTTTGGCGTCGGTGCGAAAGTCGGACACATACTCCTTGTGGGTGACAAGATCCACCGTCCCCATCTCATAGCCGTCGAGATAGACGGTGGCCGTGCCCAGCACAGCGCCCTCCTTGATGGTGGCGGCAGCGCTCTCCGGCAGGGAGAAGTCGAACGTCACCTCGTCGTCGGCGTGGCCGTAGCCGCTGAGGTCATTGGCGGCATACAGCTCCACAGTCTCTTCGGCACGGCACTTGGTCAGCGGGAGGGTGGTCAGCACCGTCTCCGTATCCACCAAGGGCCGGTCGGCGAAGCTGGAAAAGGCCCAGTCTAAAAGTTCAGAGCACTCCCGATAGATGTTGTTCAGGTCGCTGCCCAGCACCACGAGGCCATAGGTGTGGCCGTCCTGCTGGGCGAAGGTGACGAAGCACCGCCCTGCGAGGGTGGTGAAACCGGTCTTCATGCCCCGGATATAGTCGCGGTAGTAGGCGTACTCCGGGTCCAGCATGAGGTTGGTGGACTTGATGGAGCGCTCGTTCTGGTGGAGGTTCGTTGCGGGCAGGGTATAGGTGAGGGTGTTGGCGGCCTGCATATAGGTCTCGTCGGCGTAGCAGGCGGCGGCAATTTTGGCAAGGTCTTCGGCTGTGGAGACGTTGCCGTAGTCGTACAGGCCGTGGACGCAGGTGAAGGTGGTATCCTCACAGCCCAGCTCCTTGGCGCGGGCGTTCATCCGGGCCACAAAGGCCGTCAGGTCGCCGCCCGAGACATCGCTGGCGATGACGCTGGCCGCGTCGTTGGCGCTGGCCACCAGCAGGCCGTACAGCAGGTCGATGCGGCGCACCGTCTCGCCGATGCGGAGGTTCATGGTGGAGCCGTTGGCGTTCTGGATGTCCTTGAACTCCTGCGTCAGAGAAGCAGGAATGGTGATCTCAGCATTCATATCCTTGCCGCTCTCGAGGAAGAGCAGGGCCGTCATCATCTTGGTCAGGCTGGCGATGTACCGCTGCTGGTCGGAGTTCTGGCGAAGGATGGGCTTGCCGGTGTCCAGATTGAAGAGGTACACCGACTCGGTATCGCTGACCGTCTGGATGGGCATCTGGTAGACGGCGAAGCCGGGCAGGGCGGTGCAGGCCACCAGCACCAGCGTAAGCAGCAGCGCCGCGGCCCGGGGCAGGAAATTCGATCGATTCATAGGCTTTGTCCTCCTTGACATTCAAACGTCAGCCAAATAGTTTGTGCCAGAATCCGCCCCGCTCCTGTTTCTCCGGCTCGGCCTCCACCGGGGCAGGGTGCAGCTCGGGGCTGGTAAGGGCCCAGTCAAACAGCTCTGCCGCCTCCCGGAAGATGTTCTGGGAGTTCGAGCCGAGGATGACCAGCCCGTAGGTGTGGCCGTCCTGCTGGGCGAAGGTGACGAAGCACCGCCCGGCCTGCGTGGTAAAGCCGGTCTTCATGCCGTGGGCATAGCTGCGGTAGTAGCCGCTGGCGGGCTGCAGGAGCTTGTTGGTCGTCGTGACCGTCCGGGCCGGATGCAGCTCCGTGGCGGGCAGCCGATAGGACGCCGTATCCGCGATCCGGCGGTAGGTGGAGTTTGCGTAGCAGGCCAGCGCGATCTTGGCCATGTCCCGGGCTGTGGAGTAGTTCCCGCCGTCGTAGAGGCCGTGCGGGCAGGTGAAGTGGGTCGCCGTGCAGCCCAGCTGGCTTGCCCGGACGTTCATCTGCGCTGCAAACGCGGCGAGACTGCCGGAAGTATCATTGGCCAGCACGCTGGCTGCGTCGTTGGCGCTGGGCAGGAGCATGGCGTACATCATGTCGATGCGCCGCACCGTCTCGCCCGCCTGCAGGCCGATGGTGTGGCCCCGGTTGGCCCGGATGGACTGTAACTCCGGCGTGAGGCTGTCCGGGATGGTGATGCTGGCGTTGAGGTCGGTACCGCTTTCCAGCACCAGCAGAGCCGTCATCATCTTGGTCAGGCTGGCGACGCAGCGGGGAAGGTCGGGATTCTGCTCCACGAGGGTCTCCCCAGTGTCGGCGTCGAAGAGGTAGATGGATTCCTGCGGATAGGCGGCCTGAATGGGCATGGCGTAGACCGCGAAGCCCGACAGCGCCGCCGTGGTGAGGAACACGGCAGTCAGGGCCAGCGCCGCCAGCTGCCGCATCGGGGACGTAAACTTCATAAAGCGAAACTCCTTCGGAAGCCCCGGGCTTCCATAATCCGATATAAAATGCTATTATAAAGAATACCATAAATGAAGCAAAAGAGAAAGGTGGTTTTTCAACAATGATCCTATCCTTTGGTGGAAAAACGCCCCGGGATGAGGGCGCAGTCTTCGTGGCCGCGAATGCGACGGTGCTGGGCGATGTGACGCTGGGCAAGGGCACGAACATCTGGTACGGGGCTGTGCTGCGGGGCGACGAGGGCACGCTGGTGCTGGGCGAAAACTGCAACGTACAGGACAACGCCGTCCTCCACTGCGACCCGGGCGGACAAGTCCTTCTGGGCAAGAACGTCACGGTGGGCCACTGCGCCCTTGCCCACGGCTGCACAGTGGGAGAAAACAGCCTCATCGGGATGCACGCCACCCTGCTCAACCACTCTGTCGTGGGCAAAAACTGCATCATCGGGGCGGGAGCGCTGGTGCCGGAGGGGATGGTCATTCCCGACAACTCGGTGGCCGTAGGCGTGCCTGCCCGGGTCATCAAGACCATCCGGGACGACCAGCTGGCCCACAACATCGAAAACGCCGAGGCCTATGTGGAGATGGGGCGGCAGCACGCGGCTCTTGTCTCCGATGCTGAAAATTGAGCATCCGTCTCCCAAAAATTTCACAGGCCGATTAACAAATCTTTCACAAGAAAGACATGATTTTGGCCCACAGTTCGGGTATACTATAGCTCACAAGGGTGCGGGGCCGCAACCGCACCCTTGCACATGATTCCTCCTCACACCAAAGCAATACCCCAAACGACAAGACCCCTTTCCGCGTCGCCGCAAGCGCGGGAAGGGGTCTTGTTGCGTCTTGGGGTCGGAACGCAGAACGCCCTCGCTCAGGGTCTTGAGCGGGGGCGTTCTGTATCGTTACATCATATTGCGGAAGACGACCTGTGCGATCTGGAAATAGAGGATCAGGCTGCAGGCGTCCACGATGGTGGTGATGAAGGGGGTCGCCATGATGGCCGGGTCGGCGCCCAGCTTCTTGGCGGCCAGCGGCAGCATACCGCCCACCAGCTTTGCGAGGATGACGCTGAAGAAAAGTGACACGCTGACCACCACCGCATAGCCGATGACGTTCTGATACTGCCCGGCGTAGAGGTAGGTGTACATCAGGTAGATGCGCAGGCCGTTGACAAGGCCCAGCACCGCGCCGACGATGGCGGAGACCCGCAGCTCCTTGCCCAGAACGCGGAGAAAATCGCTGGGTTCCACCTCGCCCAGCGCGAGGCCGCGCACCATGAGGGTGCTGATCTGGTTGCCGCAGTTGCCGGCGGTGTCCATCAGCATGGGCATGAAGGAGACCAGCAGGGGCAGGCTGACGAAGGCCTCCTCGTAGTGGGTCGTGACCATGCCGGTGAAGGTGGCAGAGAGCATCAGGATGAGCAGCCATGGGATACGCTGCTTGGCGTGGGTCCAGACGCTGGTGCCGAAGTAGGTGGTGGCATCGTCGTCGGGCAGGATCGCCGCCATCTTCTGCATATCTTCGGTGCTCTCGTCGGTCAGGACGTCGATGGCGTCGTCGATGGTGATGATACCGACGAACATCCCCTCGTTGTCCAGAACGGGCATGGCGGTGAAGTCGTAGCGCTGCATCTCACGGGCTACGAACTCCTGATCGTCCGTGACCTTCACGGCGACGACATTGTCGTCCATGATGTCCGTGATGGGGGTGGACGGATCCGCCAGCAGCAGGCTGCGGGCCGACACGACGCCCTTCAGGCGGTTGCGCTCCACCACATAGCAGGTGTAGACGGTCTCGGCGTTCTCACCCTGTCTGCGGATGGCTGCAAAGGCATCGCTGACGGTCATCCCCTCCCGCAGACGGACGTATTCGGGGGTCATCAGGCTGCCAGCAGAGCTTTCGGGATAGTTCAGCAGCTTGTTCAGGCTCTCACGGGTCTGGCGGGACGACTTTTCCAAGACCCGCTTGACCACACCGGCGGGCATATCCTCCAGCAGGTCGGCGGCGTCGTCAAGGCTCATCTCCTCGATGGCGCTCACCAGCTCGACATCCGAAAATGCATTCACGAGGTCGTCGCGGGCCTCATCGGACATATAGGCAAACGCCTCGGTCGCAACGTCCTTTTTCAGCAGACGGAACACCACGAGGCGGTTGTTCTCGTCCAGCTCTTCCAGCAACTCGGCCAAATCGGCGGGCTGCTCTTCCTCGGTCACTTCGCGCAGCTTGACGTACTGCTTCTTGATGAGCAGCTTGAGCAGACGGCTTTTGGTGAGCATCTCAGGGTTGGCCTTGACCTCTTCGTCGTTGGCCTCCTCTTTTTCGGCCTCACGGACGTCCTGCCTGAGGTCTTCGGTGGCCTGCTCGTTCAGGTCTTCGGCCAATTTCTGGCGCACCTCGGCGGGAATATCGGCAGGCAGCTCCTGCACCGGAAGGGCTTCGTCCACTTCGCGCTCCGGGTTGTTCTTTTTTTCTTCCATTCGTGTTCCTCCTCTTTCCTGTCTCAGGAGGACACAGCCGCATCAACGCAAAAGCGCCGCTCCTGCACCGCAGCCTCAGGGCCGCACACGCCCCGTCTGCACGCGCAGAGCTGCGCCCCTTTTGTACGGCAGCCGGACAGCAGACACCCCGCTGTTCAGCGTACAAAAAAGGCGAACGCAGCACCTTTCGCGGTCGTTCCGGCCGCATCATTCCATCGTCTTCGACTATGATCCGGGTCCATTGTCCTGCGTTCACCTCCACAAGTTCAAAATACTAAGTTTCTTAGCCTTACAGGTTTATTATATCTCCTTAAAAATGCCCGGTCAACCCTGTAAGCGTTCCATTTCCGGAATATTGCCGTACAAAAACACACAGCGCCCTCCCCGGTGCTTGCGGCTTCACCGGAAAGGGCGCTGTGTTCGGATATTGCTTTGGTGTGAGGAGGAATCATGTACAAGGAATCGGTTGCGGCCCCGAATCCTCATGGCTGTAGTATAACAGCTTTTCGGCTGGATTTCATGAAAAACCTATGAAGAAAGTGTAAAAATCGAAAGGCATAAAAAATACGCCCCGGACACTGTTTCCAGTGAGCGGGGCGCTAAAAACGGATCTCGTTTTTGGCTGCGGCAAGATCCCTGCAGAGCAGGTCTTATGCAGCAGGCGGAGCAAGGTATCTGCGAGCAGACCTTATGCTCCTGACACACGAGAAGTATGCTTTCAAGGACCCTCGCGGGCGCTTTGGTATTTCAGACTCTGCCCGCCCCGACGCGTTCGGGAGCAGACAGAGAGTCGAAATCAGTTTGGGGCACAAAGCTTTGGTCTTTGCGTAGGCGTAAGCCGCGTCTTTGCTCTGGCCGGGGCCGCAGTTTCGTACTGCTGCGTTGCGCAGTAATCGCCAGCACGGAGCAGCCGCCCTTCCGGGACTAAGGTGCCGCTGCGGCAGGTTCCGGCCAGAGAGAAAAGAACTTTGGTTTACTTGTACAGCTCGACCAGACGGCTCAGGTGCTCGTAACGGTCGTTTGCGACCTGCTCGTTGCGAGCGAAGAGCTGCTTTGCACGCTCCGGGAAGGCGCGGGTCAGGCGGCTGTAACGGGTCTCGTTTGCCAGCAGGGCCTGATACTTCTCGCCATCCACAGCCTTGGAGGTCAGGGTGAAGGGGTTCTTGCCCTGAGCCTTGTTGGCCGGATTGAAGGTGAACAGGTTCCAGTAACCAGCCTCAACTGCCTTCTTCATCTCGTTCTGGCAGTTGGTCATGCCGCCCTTAACACCGTGCAGCTCGCAGGGAGCGTAGCCGATGATCAGAGAGGGGCCGGGGTAAGCCTCAGCCTCAGCGATCGCCTTGACAGCCTGGTTCATGTTGGCGCCCAGAGCGATCTGAGCGACATAGATGTAGCCGTAGGTCATAGCGATCTCGGACAGGCTCTTCTTGCTGATCTCCTTACCAGCAGCAGCGAACTGGCAGACCTCACCAATGTTGGAAGCCTTGGAAGCCTGTCCGCCGGTGTTGGAGTACATCTCAGTATCGAAGACCATGACGTTGACATCCTCGCCGGAGGCCAGAACGTGATCCAGACCGCCGAAGCCGATGTCGTATGCCCAGCCGTCACCACCGAAGATCCAGACGGACTTCTTGGCGATGAACTCCTTGCTCTTCAGGATCTCAGCGGACTCGGTGCAGCCAGCGGCAGCAGCCTTCTCCAGCTCAGCGATCAGAGCCTTAGCGGGGGCATCGTTTGCCTTGGTGTTGTTCTTGGTTGCCATGAACTCGTCAAAGGCAGCCTTCAGCTCAGCAGAAGCCTTGTCAGAACCAGCGACCTCAGCGATGCGCTTGATCAGGTTCTCACGGACGGTCTTCTGGCCCAGATACAGGCCCAGACCGTGCTCTGCGTTATCCTCGAACAGGGAGTTGCACCATGCAGGACCGTGGCCGCTGTCCTTGTTGACAGTGTACGGAGAGATGGAAGCAGTACCGCCCCAGATAGAGGAGCAGCCGGTGGCGTTGGAGATGTACATCTTCTCGCCGAACAGCTGGGTGATCAGACGTGCGTAAGAGGTCTCAGCACAGCCTGCGCAGGAGCCAGAGAACTCCAGCAGCGGCTGGTTGAACTGAGAGCCGATGACGGTGTCGTCTGCGAACTTAGAGGGCTTCTTGGAGATGTTGGCGACGCAGTAGTCGAAGACTGCCTGCTGGTCGGCCTGAGACTCCTGAGGAACCATCTGGATAGCCTTGGTGGGGCAGACGGTGACACACTCGCCGCAGCCCATGCAGTCCAGAGGAGACACAGCCATAACAAACTTGTACTCGTTTGCGGGCTTGTTGTCGCGGCTCTTGGTCTGTGCGGGAGCTGCTGCCAGCTCGTCAGCGGTCAGCTGGAAGGGACGGATGGTTGCGTGAGAGCACACGAATGCGCACTGGTTGCAGCCAACACACTTGGAAGCATCCCACTCGGGGACGTTCACAGCGGTGCCGCGCTTCTCGTAAGCGGAAGCACCCTGCTCCCACTCGCCGTTTGCGTTAGCAACGAAGGCAGAGACGGGCAGGCTGTCGCCGTCCATACGAGCGATGGGCTCCATGACGTCGCGGATCTGCTTGACCAGCTCCGGACGGCCAGCCAGCTCCTTCGGAGCGGGATCGGCCTCGGGGTTGGACCAAGAAGCGGGAACGTCAACCTTGTGGATGGCGTCAACACCGGCATCGATGGCCTTCCAGTTCATCTCAACGACGTCCTGACCCTTCTTGCCGTAGCTCTTCTGAGCTGCCTGCTTCATGAAGTTGATGGCGTCATCGATGGGCATAACGTCAGCCAGCTTGAAGAAAGCGGACTGCAGGATGGTATTGGTGCGCTTGCCCATACCGATCTCGATTGCCTTATCGATTGCGTTGATGGTGTACAGCTGGATGTTGTTGTCAGCGATGTACTTCTTGGCCTCAGCGTTCAGGTGATGGCCCAGCTCCTCATCGTTCCACTGGCAGTTGATCATGAACACGCCGCCGGGCTTGACATCCTGGACCATCTTCATGCCCATGTGGATGTAAGCGGGGTTGTGGCAGGCCACGAAGTCAGCCTGGTTGATGTAGTAGGGGCTGCGGATGGGCTTGTCGCCGAAACGCAGGTGGCTGATGGTCACGCCGCCGGTCTTCTTGGAGTCATACTGGAAGTATGCCTGAACATACTTGTCGGTATGGTCGCCGATGATCTTGACGGAGTTCTTGTTTGCACCGACGGTACCGTCGCCGCCCAGACCCCAGAACTTGCACTCCTTGGTGCCAGCAGCTGCGGTGATGGGAGCGGGCTTGACCTCAGGCAGAGACAGGCCGGTGACATCATCGGTGATGCCGAGGGTGAAGCGCTCCTTCGGCTGATCCTTCTCCAGCTCCTTGAACAGAGCGAAGATGGAGGACGGGGGAGTGTCCTTGCTGCCCAGACCGTAGCGGCCGCCGGTCAGGATGACATCGTTCATGCCAGCCTCACGCAGGGTAGCTGCGACATCCAGATACAGGGGCTCGCCCAGAGAGCCGGGCTCCTTGGTGCGGTCCAGCACAGCCACCTTCTTGGCGGTCTTGGGCAGGACCTTCAGCAGAGCGGAGGACACCCAAGGACGGTACAGGCGGACCTTGACGATACCGACCTTCTCGCCCTTAGCGTTCAGGTAATCGATGACCTCATCAGCAACGTCGCAGACAGAGCCCATAGCGATCATGACGCGATCGGCATCGGGTGCGCCGTAGTAGTTGAACAGGTCGTAGTTGGTGCCCAGCTTCTCGTTGATCTTGGCCATGTACTTCTCGACGACTGCGGGCAGTGCGTCGTAGACAGAGTTGCAGGCCTCACGATGCTGGAAGAACACGTCGCCATTCTCGTGGGAGCCGCGCATCTTGGGGTGCTCGGGGTTCAGAGCCTTGGCACGGAACTCCTCGACAGCCTCCATGTTGCACATTTCCTTCAGGTCGGCGTAATCCCACTTCTCGATCTTCTGGTACTCGTGAGAAGTACGGAAGCCGTCGAAGAAGTTCAGGAAGGGGACCTTGCCCTCGATGGCTGCCAGATGGGCAACAGGGGACAGATCCATGACTTCCTGCACGCTGCTCTCGACCAGCATTGCGAAGCCGGTCTGGCGGCATGCCATAACGTCGCTGTGATCACCGAAGATGTTCAGGGACTGGGTAGCAACGGTACGTGCAGAAACATCGAACACGCAGGGCAGCTGCTCAGCAGCGATCTTATACATATTGGGGATCATCAGCAGCAGGCCCTGAGAAGCGGTGAAGGTGGTGGTAACAGCACCTGCACCCAGAGAGCCGTGCACAGCGCCTGCAGCGCCTGCCTCAGACTCCATCTCGACGACCTTGACCTGGTTGCCGAAGATGTTCTTCTGGCCGGCAGCGGACCACTGGTCCACAGAGTCAGCCATCGGAGAAGAGGGGGTAATGGGGTAGATAGCAGCCACGTCCGTGTAGGCATATGCTACATGAGCGGCAGCGGTATTGCCATCCATGGTTTGCTTTGCTCTAGGCATTTTTCTTCCTCCATTCAGAATTTTGGTACCTTCTGCGCGGGGCAAACGTCTTTGGCCGGAGCCGGAGAACTCCTTGAAAAACGCATTGCTCAACTGACGGATGCTGCGCGCTGCCGGAGCCGGAGAACTCCGCAAAAGCACAGACCCATCGAGGGCAATAGCCCTGCCCGGGGCCGGAGAACCCCATGAAGGCACTATTGCTCATCTAATATAATAGCAAATTCCGCTGGCAAAGGCAACGCAAACCCACTGGCAAAACACAACAAAAATTCACGAAATTTTTTAGCGCTTTTTTACAGATGTGTCCCTGCCTGCATCCAAGAGGCTTTTATTGCCTAAAATCCAGTGATGATGAGGTTTTTCTTACAAAATCCTAAATTTATAATTGACATTTGTACAGCTTCTGCCGTAAACTTTATCCATAGGAAAATGCGCCTTGGAGCGCAGGGAAGGACAGGCACAAAAAACGATGGATGCTGCACATTTCGAAAAGACGCTCACGAGCGAGGTGCTCTTTGAGGGCCGGGTGGTCACGCTGACCAAGGACACCGCCCTGCTGGAAAACGGCGAGACCGCCCAGCGGGAGGTCGTCCACCACCACGGCGGGGCCTGCATCGTGCCCTATTTTGAGGACGGCACCCTCTGCATGGTGCGCCAGTTCCGCTATGCCATGCAGCAGGAGCTGTGGGAGCTGCCCGCCGGCAAGCTGGAAAAAGGCGAAGACCCCTTCGAAGCCGCCAAGCGGGAGCTGGGCGAGGAGTGCGGCCTGACCGCCGACCACTACACCCCGCTGGGCGAGTTCTACCCCACCGTGGGCTATGACACCGAGGTCATTTATATGTGGGCGGCCACCGGGCTGCACAAGACCCAGATGCATCTGGATGACGACGAGTTCCTGACGCCCGACCGCATCCCGCTGGAAAAGGCCTACGAGATGGTCATGAACAACGAGATCAAGGACGGCAAGACCATCGCGGGCGTGCTCAAGCTCAAGGCGCTGGTGGACGAGGGCAAGCTGTGATCCTCTACGAAGATGCAGCCCTCGTGGTGCTGGACAAGCCCGCCGGACTTTCCAGCGAGGAGGGCGTCCCCGCTGCCCTGCGGAAGCACTGGGGCAGGCCCGACGCCTATGTGGGCGTCATCCACCGGCTGGACACCGGCGTGTCCGGGCTGATGGTCTATGCCAAGACCCCGCAGGCCGCTGCCGCCCTCAGCCGGCAGGTGGCCCAGAGCCAGCAGTACTATGCCGTGCAGGATGGCCGGGCCGAGCCCGCCGCCGATGCGCCGGACGCACCGCCCTTCCGGAAGGAGTACCGCGCCCTCATCGCGGGCGGGCCGGACGAAACGCTCCCCGCCGGAGGCGTCCTGCGCGACTACTTATTCAAGGACAGCCGGAAGGGCCGGGTCTTCCCAGTCAGCCGCCCCCGCAAGGGCGTGAAGGAGGCCGTGCTGGAATACCGCCTTGCGGCGTCTGCCCCGGACGGCAGCGCCAGCCTCGCGGACATCACCCTCCACACCGGCCGCACCCATCAGATCCGGGTGCAGTTCGCCTCCCGCCGCCACCCGCTCTGGGGCGACGGCAAATACGGGAGCCGCGTCAAGGGAGACATCGCGCTCCAGAGCGCCCGCCTCCGCTTCATCCACCCCGGCACCGGCAAGGCGATGGACTTCCGCCTCCCCGTGCCCGGGACATGGCCCGCTTGGGGCATCAGACAGGAAAACGACAATGGAACAGCAGTTTAAAACGGATTCGGAAATATATGCCGTCCTCGAGCGGGAGATCATCGACCTGACCCTGCGGCCCGGCTGCTCTCTGAGCGAAAACCCGCTCTGCACCCGCTTCGGCGCGCCCCGCTCCCTCATCCGGGTGGTGCTGCAGCGCCTGCAGGAAAACGGCCTTGTGAAGATCGTGCCCTACAAGGGCACCACTGTCACCCGGCTGAACCGGGACATCGTAGATGAGCTGATCTACGAGCGCATCGCGGTGGAGGCCCGGGTGCTGCGGGACTTTGCGCCCCACTGCACCCCCGAGCACCGTGCCCTCATCCGTCAGCGCGCCGCCGCCTACGACGAGCTGGCCAAGGCCGAGACGCTGGACTTCAACCGCCTCTACGAGGCCGACACCCGCCTCCACGAGACGTGGTTCTCCGCCATGGGGAAGATGTACCTCTGGCGCACCTTGCAGAACGCTCACGCCGACTACAGCCGCTTCCGGATGCTGGATACCCTGACCACCGGCGGTCTGGCCGAGGTGGTGGCCGACCACCACAACCTCATCGACGCCATTGAGCGGTGCGACCTTGCGGCCTTCGAGCCGCTGGTAGAGCGCCATCTCTACGGCGGCATCCGCCGTCTGGGCAGTAAGCTCACCGAGGAATACGCAGATTATTTTGAATGATGTTCCACGGGGAACAAAAAAGCGGCCCTGCATCGCGCAGGCGCCGCTTTTGCTTTTTACTCAGCCCAGAATGCCCGAAATGAAAATTTCCAGACCGATGCCGATGAGGATGACGCCGCCGAGGACGGAGGCCTTGCCGGAGAGCTTGGTGCCGAACTTCTTGCCGATGGAAAGACCGGCTGCACAGATAAAGAAGGTGACGACCGCAATGATGAGGGAGCAGACCAGCGCCATGAACCAGCCATACTCCGAGATGGTGAAGCCCACCGACAGGGCATCGATGCTGGTGGCCACCCCCTGCATGAAGAGCGCGCCTGTGCTCAGCTCGGCAGCCTCCTCGGCCTCCTCTCCCTTGATGCCCTCGAGGAGCATCTTGCCGCCGATGTAGCCCAGCAGGATGAGGGCGATCCACGGGATGAGCGTCTCGAAGGAGGAGAACAGCTCCACGATGGTGTGGACGCAGACCCAGCCCAGCATGGGCATGGCGGCCTGAAAGACGGCGAAGGTGCCTGCGACTTGGACGCCTCGGCGGCGGGACATCTTGGGGTCATGCAAACCGTTCGCCATCGAGACGGAGAACGCATCCATCGCAAGCCCCACGCCCAGCAGGGCGCTGTTGAAGAAAAACAAAAGACTCCATTCCATGATTATGCCTCCTGATCTGACCGGAATTGGTGGGCAGAGAAAAGACCCGGAATCGGCGCGCTTCGCCAATTCCGGGTCTCATTTTCTGACAAACTGACTCCATGTGGAATGGGCGTGGTACTCGCACCAAAACACATGAGTCTCGCAAATGAAAGCAAGCCAGACCGCCGCCCGGGCCGTCATTGTGTTGACTTGCTGCACCGCCTGCAAAACGGTGCCTGCTACTCCCCCATGAGGATCTTTTCTATTGTTCCGATAGCTTATCACATCAGGGGCCGATTTGTCCAGTATAACCGCAGCTTATTTTTTTACGATCTTGAAGTGGCCCTCCATCAGAGCGCCCTCCATGACGGCGATGGTGGCGGCGGTCAGGTCGCCCGTGAGGGCGCTGCCGGTGGTCAGGGTCACACGGCCGCTGGACTCCACATTGCCCACGATGCGGCCAGAGCAGATCATATCCTTGGTCTTGATGTTGCCGCCGATGACCGACTGGGGGCCGATCTTGAGCAGCTCCTTGGCGCTGACATCGCCCTGCACGCTGCTGGTCACAAGCTCCACATTGCCGCCCTGCACGTTGCCCTCGATGTTGGCAAAGAGCTTGACGTTGCCCTCGGAGAAGATGTCGCCCTTGAAGACGCCTGCGATCTCCACATCGCCCTTGGTATGCAGGGTGCCTTCAAAAACGCTGCCCTCCGCCAGAAGGGTGGTCTTGGGCTTCTCGGGGACCTTTTCCAGAGGCTTCACCTCTGCGACGGTCGGCGCGATGGTCAGACTCATCTCGTCCTCTTCCACATCCATAGCTGCGGACTCCGCAGGCTTCTCCGCCGTCTTGTCGGCCTCCCGCTTGCTGCCGCCCTTGCCGATGCCGAACATCTCATAGGCTGCCTGCGAAAAATTGTCTTTCTTGCTCATCTTCAACACGTTCCTCTCATGATTGATTTGACGCCGATCTATAGTGGAAGCTGACCTGACGCACCGTGCGGTCCAGCGGGGCAAATTCAAAGCCCTGCTCCCGCAGCGTATCGATGAGTGCAGGCAATGCTTCAACTGTCGTCTTGCAGTGGGCGGAGTCATGCATCAGCACGACGCCATGCTTCTTCTGGGCCGAATAGGAGGTGATGCCCTCCACGATGGTGCTGGCCGAGGGCGATTTCCTAGTTGCATCCTCTGCCGAAAGGTTCCAGTCGTAGTAGCGGAAGCCGCGGCGAAGCATCTCCGCGATAATCTCCTTGTAGACGCCCTGATTGTAGTTGTTGAGGCTGCCGCCCGGGAAACGGAACACCGTGGGGGTCACGCCTGCCTCATCCCGGAGGATGACGAACAGCTTGTAGAAGTCATCGAGGAAATCCTCCACCGAGGTATAGATCTTTTCGTAGTCGTGGCTGTAGCTGTGCATCCCGATGGTGTGGCCTGCCGCAGCGGCCTTTTTGATGCGCTGGATGGAGGTCTCATCCTCCCGGCCAATGACGAAGAAGGTGGCCTTGACCCCCTTCTCGTCCAAGATCTTCAGCACCTCGTCGGTGCGGTCGGAGGGGCCGTCGTCGAAGGTGAGGTAGATGGTCTTGCCGGCGTCCTCGATGTCCGGCAGGGGGGTGGGCGCATAGAAATCCGGGTAGAGCATCTGGTAGCTGAGCGGCTCCTGCCCGTCGAGGCTGTCGGCCTCCGGCTCTGTCTCCGCCGAAGCCGCCTCGGCCTCGCTGGCGGCTTCATCCTCTTCGCCCGTCAGCACGACGGCGTTCTGGGCCAGCAGGCCCTCTGCCGTCTTTGCCCGGCTCCGCCAGCGGAGTGCCAGCCCGGTCGGGATGAGCACGCCGAGGATGCAGCATAGAAAAATGATGTTTTTAAAAAATCGGACGCTCCCGATATACGGCTCATTGCTCTGCATTTTACTCCACTCTCACTCCCCGAAAAACAGAATTTTTCGAGGTCCTGCCCTGTAATGATAATTGTTCTCTTTAATGATACCCCAATTCCCGCCAACATCAAGGTCGTTTCATGACACATTCAGGTCGTTTCATGTCGGGCTATGTCATTAAATGGATATTGAAAATTTCTCCTGTCATTTCCGTCAAAGTTTGTCCCATTTTTTCGTGCAAAAAAGCAAAAAGGCCCTGTGGGGTCATCCTCTTGCAAAAGAGAAACTTCCCCACAGGGTCTTCTTATGTTTTTGTCCCGGGATTTATTCCTCGTCGCCGACGTCGGCCTCGGGAGCTTCGGCGGCCGATGCCTCATCGGCTGCTTCCATCTCCGCCAGCTGCTCGGCGGTAGGTTCGTCCTCGGCATCAGACTCGATGCTCTCAGTCTGTGCCTCATCGTCGTGGTCCGTGCGGGCAAGGACCATGACCTTGTCGTTCTCGCCCAGACGCATGACCCGGACGCCGGAGCCATAGCGGCTCTGGACGGGGATCTCGTTGGCGTGCAGGCGGATGATGATGCCCTCCTGACTGCTCAGCAGCACATCGTCGATGTCATCCACGATCTTGACTGCTGCCACCTTGTCCTTGGAGGCGTCGTAGTTCCGGATGCCCTTGCCGCCGCGTGCGGTGATGCGGTAGGTATCGATGTCGGAGCGGCGGCCCTTGCCGTTCTCGGTGACGGTGAGCACCGTGCCGCCCTCGCGGCAGATGCAGACGCCGACGACCTCGTCGCCCTCGGCCAGCTTGATGGCCCGGACGCCGTGGCCGCTGCGGCCCATCGGGCGGGCGTCGGCCTCGTTGAAGCGGATGGCCTGACCGTTGCGGGTAGCCACGATGAGCATATCATTGCCGGTGGTCAGGCGGGTCCATGCCAGCGCGTCACCCTCGTTGAGGGCGATGCCGATGAGGCCCGTCTTGCGGATGTTGGCGTACTGCTCCAGCGGGGTGCGCTTGATGAGGCCCTGCTTTGTCACCATGGTGACAAAGCCGCCCTTGTTGTCCTCATCCTTGGGGTAGCAGAGCATATTCGTGACCTTCTCGCCTTCGGCCAGCTGCAGCAGGTTGACGATGTTGCTGCCCTTGCTGGTGCGGCTGCCCTCGGAGATGGTGTAACCCTTGACCCGGAAAAGGCGGCCCCTGTCGGTGACGAACAGGACGTAGTCGTGGGTGGAGCCGACGAACATCTCCTGCACGATGTCCTCTTCCTTCCGGGTCATGCCGGAGATGCCGCGGCCGCCGCGCTTCTGGGCCTGATAGGTGGCCTTGAGCTGACGCTTGATATAACCGGCCTCGGTGAGGGTATAGACACACTGTTCCTCGGCGATGAGATCCTCGATGTCCACCTCGCCGGTGACGGACTGGATTTCGGTGCGGCGCTCGTCGCCGAAGCGCTTCTTCATGTCCAGCAGCTCGTTCTTGACGATCTCGAGCACCCGGGCATCGTGGGCGAGGATGTCTTCCCAGTCCTCGATCTTGGCCTGCAGGCCGGACAGCTCTTCCTCGATCTTCAAAATCTCGAGGCCGGCCAGACGGCCCAGCTGCAATTTCACGATGGCGTCGGCCTGCGGGTCGTCGAAGCCGAACTGCTCCATGATGGCGACCTTGGCTTCCGACATACCGCCCTTGCAGGCGCGGATGGTGGCGATCAGCTCGTCCACGATGTCGGTGGCCTTTTTCAGGCCCTCGAGGATGTGGGCGCGCTCCTTGGCCTTCTTCAGGTCGTACTGGGTGCGGCGGCGGACGACTTCATCCTGAAACTCGACGTACTTCTGGATCATCTGCTTCAGGGTCATGACCTTGGGCACCTTGTGGTCGATGGCCAGCATGATGACGCCCACGGTGTCCTGCAGCTGGGTGTACTGATACAGCTGGTTCAGGATGACCTGCGCGTTGGCGTCCTTGCGGATGTCCACCACGATGCGCATTCCCTTGCGGTTGGTCTCATCGTTCAGTCCGGTGATGCCCTCGATGCGCTTGTCCTTGACCAGATCGGCCATATTCTCGATGAGCCGGGCCTTGTTGACCATATACGGGATCTCCGTGATGATGATCTGGGTGCGGCCGTTCTTGGTCTCTTCGATGGTGGCGCGGCCCCGCAGGGTGATCTTGCCGCGGCCGGTGGCGTAGGCGGCGCGGATGCCGCTGCGGCCCATGATGATGCCGGCAGTGGGGAAGTCCGGGCCTTTGATGTGCTCCATCAGGCCGGGCAGGTCGATGTCGGGGTCGTCGATATAGGCCACGCAGCCGTCGATGACCTCGCTGAGGTTGTGGGGCGGGATATTGGTGGCCATGCCGACGGCGATGCCCTGACTGCCGTTGACCAGCAGGTTCGGGAAGCGGCAGGGCAGGACGCTCGGCTCCTTCTTCGTCTCGTCGAAGTTGGGGTCCCAGTTGATGGTGTCCTTGTCGATGTCGGTCAGCATCTCGACAGCCATCCGGCTCATGCGGGCTTCGGTGTAACGGTAAGCAGCCGGGGGGTCACCGTCCACAGAGCCGAAGTTGCCCTGGCCGTCCACCAGCGGGTAGCGCAGGGAGAAATCCTGTGCCAGACGGACCATCGCGTCGTAGACGGAGGCGTCGCCGTGGGGGTGGTAAGAACCCAGCACCGCACCGACGGTGTCCGCCGACTTGCGGTAGGGATGGCTGGGGTCGTTGCCGCGCTCGTGCATGGTGTAGAGGATGCGGCGGTGGACGGGCTTCAGACCGTCACGCACATCCGGCAGGGCGCGGGCCACGATGACCGACATGGAGTAATCCAGAAACGCCGTCTCGATCTCTTTCTTGACGTCCCGGATGATCATCTTGGTACCGCTGCCCGGTATCATCACATAATCTTCTTCCATTGTTTCCTCCCATTACACGTCGAGCTTTGCGTACTGCGCGTTGGTCTCGATAAAGCGGCGGCGCGGCTCCACCTGATCGCCCATCAGGATGGTGAAGGCCTCGTCTGCCTTCTCGGCATCCTCGATGGTGATGCGGACGATGACGCGGTTGTCCGGGTTCATGGTGGTCTCCCAGAGCTGCTCCGGGTTCATCTCACCAAGGCCCTTATAGCGGTTGATCTTCGCGCCGGGCATCTCCTGCGACAGAAGGGCCATTTCGGCGTCGTTGTAGGCGTATTTGATGGTATTTCCCTTCTGCACCTTGAACAGCGGGGGCTGTGCCACATAGACATGGCCCTGCTCGATGAGGGGGCGCATATAGCGGAAGAAGAAGGTGAGCATCAGGGTGCAGATGTGAGAGCCATCGACATCGGCATCGGCCATGATGAAGACCTTGTCATACCGCAGTTTGGAAATATCGAACTCGTCGCCGATGCCGCAGCCCAGCGCCAGAACGACCGGCATCAGCTTGTCGTTGCCGTAGATGCGGTCGGCGCGGGCCTTTTCGACGTTGAGCATCTTGCCCCACAGGGGGAGGATGGCCTGAATGGCCGAGTCACGGCCCATCTTGGCCGAGCCGCCTGCAGAATCGCCCTCGACGATGAAGATCTCAGTGCGGCTGGGGTCTTTCTCGCGGCAGTCGGCCAGCTTGCCGGGCATCCGGCTGGTCTCCAGCGCGCTCTTGCGGCGCACCAGCTCACGTGCCTTCTTGGCGGCGGCGCGGGCACGGGCGGCCTGCGTGGCCTTCTCGAAGATGGCCTTGGCGACGCCCGGGTTCTCCTCGAAGAACTCCATCAGCTTGGAGTAGACCATGTTGGACACGAGGGTGCGGATCTCGGTGTTGCCCAGCTTTGCCTTGGTCTGGCCCTCGAACTCAGCCTCCTGCAGCTTGACGGAGATGACACAGATGAGGCCCTCCCGGACATCTGCGCCGGACAGGTTCTCGTCCTTCTCCTTCAGCAGGCCATGGCTGCGGCCATAGTCGTTGAAGACGCGGGTGAGGCTGCTGCGGAAGCCCTCTTCGTGGGTGCCGCCGTCGGGGGTGTTGACGTTGTTGGCGAAGCTCAGCAGCAGCTCGTTGTAGCTGGAATTATACTGCAGAGCGATCTCAGCCATGCCCCGGTCGGTCTGGCCCTTGAGGTAGATGACATTGGGGTGGAGCACCTCGAGGTCCCGCTTCTCGCCCAGATAGGTGACGAAGCTCTTGATACCGCCCTCGTAGCACATGACCTCGGTGCGGTAGGTCGGCTCGCCCTCCTTGCCGTCCTCGAGGACGGGGGTGTAAAGCTCACGCTCATCGGTCAGGGTGATCTTCACACCGGCGTTCAGGAAGCTCTCCTCCCGCAGCCGCTTTTCCAGCGTCTCAAAGTTGTAGACGGTGGTGTCCTTGAACATCTCAGGGTCGGGCTTGAAGGTGACGCGGGTGCCGGTGACGCTGGGGTCCACCGTGCCGATGCACTTCAGCGCCCCATCCGGGTCGCCGCGGCGGAAGGTCTGCTCGTACTCGTGCCCATCGCGGCGGACGTTGACGGTCAGCCACTCCGAGCAGGCGTTGACGACAGACGCACCGACGCCGTGCAGGCCGCCGGCCACCTTGTAGCCGGAGTTCTCGCCGCCGAACTTGCCGCCGGCGTGGAGGATGGTGTAGACGACGGTGACGGCAGGCAGGCCGGTGTCTGCCTGAATATCCACGGGGATGCCGCGGCCATTGTCCGTGACCTGAATGATGTCGCCCTTTAAGATCTTGACCTCGATATGGTCACAGTAACCGGCCAGAGCCTCATCGATGGCGTTGTCCACGATCTCGTACACCAGATGGTGCAGACCCCGCTCGCCGGTAGAGCCGATATACATACCGGGGCGCTTGCGCACAGCCTCCAGACCTTTCAGGACCTGGATCTCGCTGGCGTTGTATTCATGGTCCGTCGCAGTATCTGCGTTGGTGCTGGTAATGATTTCCTCTGCCATTTCCTTTCTCCCTTTTGTTTCGTTATTTCGTTACGATTTGTAAAAAGCAAATTTGCTTGGATGTCTTTTTGATATGCCGTTTGCCTGCGGCAGAAGTTTCTCCGAAGACCGTCCGCTGGGGTGGGACCCTGTTGCCGCAGGCAATAGGGCGGGCGATGGAATGGCCCGAACCGTGTCTGAGGAGGAAGCTTCTGCCGCATCGGCCTCCACTTGCTTATTCCAGCTTCATCTCCGTGCGCCGTTTGAGGGCAGCGGGGGACAGCTCGGAAAGATACACCGTATCCACCGGGGCGTCTGCCAGCACATAGCTCTGGGGCAGCTCATCGGACAGGCTGACCACAGCCCCATTTTTCTGGGCGTAGTTCAGAAACTCCCGCCCCCGGGGAGAGATGGTGGTCGTCTCCAAGTTGAAAATGCCGATGATATCCCGGTCGTTCAGGACGTAATCGCGGCCCAGATGCACATACATTCTGCTCACACTTTCGTCAGTACGCCGCCGTTCATCCGGTAGACCTCGCCGTCTGTTCGGAGGAAGGCGGTGTCGTCACAGCTGGTCACAAAGGTCTGCTTCTCCCGCATCCGGGTCAGCAGATACTGCTTGCGGCCGTCGTCCAGCTCGCTGAGCACATCGTCCAGCAGAAGCACCGGGTGTTCGCCTGTGATGGAGGCAGCCGCTGCGGCTTCCGCCATCTTCAGGCTCAGCACGACGCTCCGCTGCTGTCCTTGGCTTGCATACACTTTTGCAGGCTGGCCGTCCAGCAGAAGCTCCAGATCTTCCCGGTGGGGGCCGCAGAGGCTCTGCCCGGCCCGCAGCTCCTCGGGCATTTTCTGCCGCAGGAGCTGGGCCAGCCCTCCCGGCTCAAACTGGGCCGCATACCGCAGGCGCAGCGTCTCGGCCCCGTGAGACAGCTCTTCATAGTTCGAGCAGGCCAGCGGCGCGAGCGTCTCAAGATACGCCCTGCGGCGCTGCTGGATGGCCTCGCCCTGCTGGGCCAGCTCCACGTTCAGCACCTCCAACAAGGCTCTTTTTTCGGCATAGGGACGCGCAGCACCGTTTACAGAGCGGCGAAGCAGCGCATTTTTTTGCTGCAAAGCCCGGATATAGCGGCGGTAGATGGTCAGATAGCCGGGGTAGAGCTGGCAGAGGGCTGCATCCAGAAATTTCCGCCGCCCCTCGGGTGCGCCCTTTACGAGGCTCAGGTGTCCGGGGTCGAACACCACCGCCGGAAAACTGCCTGCAAGGCTGGCGGCCCGCTTGACGGCGCCCCCGTTCACCGAGGCCGTCCGGCCCGGGCGGGGGGAGTCCGGTGTGCCCACGGTCAGGCGAACGCGGTTCGGCTCTTCTGTTTCCTGCTCCTCCTGCTGTGCGCGGAGGGTGGACGCTTTGAGCAGAGCAAAGGGTTCGCCCCGGCGCACCAGTTCGGCGTCCTTGCCGCCCCGGAAGCTCTTGCCTCCGGTGAGCAGCCAGATCGCTTCCAAGAGGTTCGTTTTGCCCTGACCGTTGTTGCCGCAGATGACTGTCAGCTCCCGGCCCGGCGTCAGGCTGGCCGAGGCGATGTTCCGGTAATTTTCGACCTCGAGAGAGAGCAGCCGCATCAGCCGCCCATCCCGATCTCGATGGTCTGGCCGTCCAGCTCGACGGTGTCGCCCGGACGGCACTTCTTGCCGCGCATGGTGCAGACCTCGCCGTTGACCTTCACGGCCCCGCCCTGCACCAGCTCCTTGGCTTCGCCGCCGGTCTCACACAGGCCTGCATACTTCAGCAGGGCATCCAGCTTGATAAATTCGGTATGGATGAGGATCTTTTGCATTTTATTACGCCTCTCAGTCGTTTTTAAAGCGGACGGGCAGCACGAGGTAGAGGAAGTCGCTGCCCTCCACAGGCAGGACCTTCACCGGGCTGAGCGGGCCGCTGATCTCCATCCGCACCTTCTCGGTGCGGGCATTGCGCAGAGCATCCAGCAGATAGCGGTTGTTGAAGCCGATCTCCACCTCGTCGCCCTCGCACTCGGCGTTGAACTCATCGACAACGCGGCCCAGATTCGTCTGGCAGCGGACGACGACTTTACCCTCTGTAAAAGTGATGCGGAGGGGATTTTTTAAACGCTCTGTAATAATCAGGGAGGCGCGCTCGATGGTCTCGATGAACTCCTTAGTGTCGATGGTCACTCGGGTGCGGCTGCCTGCGGGGATGACGTTGCGGTAGTTGAGGAATTCTCCCTCGATCAGGCGGCTCATGATGGTGTAACCGGCAGTCATGAAGACGACATAGCGGCGGTTGGCGCAGATGTGTACCAGCTCTTCGTCGTCGTTGGGCAGCAGGTGAGACACTTCGGTCATGGTCTTGCTGGGGACGATGATGCGGATGTCCTTGACGGCAGTGAGGGGCCGCTCGACGATGGCCAGACGGTAGCCGTCCAGTGCAACGATGGTCATTTTATCCGGTTCGATCTCAAAAAGTTCACCCGTATGCGCCGGTTTTTTCTCGTCCTGACTGACGGCGTACAGGGTGCGGTCGATCATGTCCCGCAGCACACCGGTCTTGATGGTCAGGGTCTCTTCGGCGCCGGTGTTGGGCAGCTCGGGGAAATCGGAGGCGGACATGGACTGGATCTCGAACTGCGCCACGCCGCTCTGGATGGTGGTCTTGCCGTTATCGGCAGACTGGATGGTGATCTGGCCCGACGGCATCCGGCTGATCATGCTGCTGAGGAGTTTTGCGTTCAGAACGATCTCGCCGGGTTCCTTGACATTGGCTTCGATAGTGGTCACGATGCCCATTTCGAGGTCGTAGCCGGTAAGGGTCAGCTGGAAACCTTCCGCTTTCAGTAAAATGCCCTCCAATACTGGGATGGTAGAGCGCAGGGTGACTGCTTTGGATACGCCGTCGATGGCTGCGCTCAGAAGAGTTTTATCGCAGATGATGTTCAAAGCTTTATCTCTCCTTTTTTGCGTCAGTTTTGCTGTCGTTTCCCATTGGATTCGATGCAAAAACCTGTTTTTCTATATTGAACTTGTTGTAGTAACCGTAGTAGGGGCTGGGGAAGATGTGGAAAACTCCGCAGACCCTTGCTGGGATGCGGGGTTTTGGTTTTCCACGGGTTTGTTGAGGGACTGTGGATGAAATGTTGAATCGGGGAAACATCTGCCGCTTTCCACATCGGCTGTGGAGAATCGGAGTTGAATGTTGAAAACTCAGTGGAAAGAGTGGAAAGTTTCGGCCTTTCACCACAATATCTGGGTCTATTTTCCCCGTTTTGTCCCTTTTTCTCCCCATATTTTGGGGTTTGCGCTGGAATGAGTATGACTTTTACCCATCAGGCTTTCACGTTCTTGATGATGTCGCTGACCGTTTCCCGCAGGTGCTGGTCGTTCTTCATGTCCCGCTCCATGGTCTTGAGGGAGTAGACGATGGTGGAGTGGTCACGGCCCGAGAACTCCCGACCGATCTCCTCCATGCTCATGCCGGTGACTTCGCGCAGGATATAGATGGCCACACGGCGGGCGGATGCGACATTGGCGTTCCGCTTGGTGCCCCGGATGTCGGCAGGGGAGACGTTGAAGGTGCGGGACACCTCGCCCACGATCTTCTCGATGGTGACGGGCACGGGCTGGGTCTCGTTGAGGATGTCCTTGATGGCGTTCTGTGCCACACTGATGACCGGCTGGATGCCCTCGAGCATATAATAAGCGTTCAGCTTCTTGACGGCACCTTCCAGCTGGCGGATGTTGTTTTTGAGGTGGTTGGCGATGAACTCGGCCACATCCTCCGGCAGGTCAAGATGGAGAAGCTCTGCCTTCCGCTTGACGATGGCCACGCGGGTCTCAAAATCTGGCGGCTGGACGTCGGCGGTCAGGCCCCACTCGAAACGGGTGCGCAGACGCTCTTCCAGACTCTTGATCTCCTTGGCCGGGCGGTCGGAGGCGATGACGATCTGCTTGTGGGCGTCGTGGAGGGAGTTGAAGGTGTGGAAGAACTCTTCCTGCGTGGACTCCTTGCCCGCGATGAACTGGATGTCGTCCACCAGCAGCAGGTCGGCCACGCGGTACTTCATCCGGAAGTCTTCGGTGCTGCCGGCGCGGATGGCGGCGATCAGCTCGTTGGTGAACTGCTCACAGGTGACGTACATGATGACGAAGTCGGGGTGGGTGCGCTTGATCTCGGTCTGGATGGCCGTCAGCAGATGGGTCTTGCCGAGGCCCGAGCCGCCGTAGATGAACAGCGGGTTGTAGGCGCCGGAGGGGTTGGCGGCAACAGCCTGCGCCGCAGCAAACGCAAACTGGTTGGAGGGGCCTTTGATGAAGTTCTCGAAGGTGAACTCGTAGTTGCCCTGCGGCGAGGCGGGGTTTGCCTCGTACTGCTGGGCCAGCACCACCTCGTGGGGCGGCGTGCTGGGCACCACGAGGGTGATGTCCACGTCAAAGCCCAGCACCGTCTTGAAAGCCTCCTTGAGCAGGCCGAGATAGCGGTCCGTCACGATCTTGCAGATGAAGTCGTTGCGCACCGAGAGGGTGATATGGCTGGAGTCCTCAAAGCTGATCGGCTCCAGTCCGTCGATATAGAGATTATATGTCGGCTCCGCCATCTGCGCTTTGCAGTAGCTCTGGGCAGCCTCTAAAACGTCCTTGAAAGAATCCATAGTACATCCACTCCATTGAAGTTTTCAACAATGCTGCTGATACTAGGTTAGTATACCACAAAAATCTCCCTGCGTCTATATTATATAAGGTAATTTATAATACATAAAAAAGACATACCTGCGTCTTGGAAATAGACTTGTGTCCAAGGCGCAAAAAAGACACAAGATATTGTGGCTGAAAAGTTTTCCACGGGGAACGGGTGAAAAAGTTGAAAGTTTCTCCACAAAGATTTTTCAAAAAAGTTTGCAGGAAAGCGAAAAAAATGCTTGACAGAATGCCATAGTGTGCGATATACTGTTGAATTGCAAGCCTGTCCCCATTTTGGGACCAGAATAGACCCCATATGGGGACGAGTTTTTACGGAGGATACGAACCATGAAGAGAACTTTTCAGCCCAAGAAGCGTCAGCGCAAGGAAGTTCATGGCTTCCTGACCCGCATGAGCACCAAGAATGGCCGCAAGGTCATCAACGCACGCCGTGCTAAGGGCCGCAAGAGCCTGACCGTCTGATCCTGAGCCTTATGCATCAGGTCCGGCGCAGAATGGAATATGCGCAAAAAGGCCGCTGATATTGGATTGGCGGTCTTATTTTTTTACCCGGCTTTCGGAAAAAAGGCCGGAAAAAAGCGGCAGATAGTCGCATTGCCTAAAAAAACGGTCAAAGATTTGGCAGAGAAAACGCCCGGATGAGCTTTTCATGTCGGCGTTTTTTTGCTATACTGAACACTGAGCATTGCCTTTTTCCGGGTGATGCTCCCACATCACCTGAAGGGAGGCGCACAGGATGCGCTATCGTCCCATCCGCCGCAACGGCGAGTTTGGCCGCGTGTATGCCCGCGGCAAGTCCTATGTCAATCAGGCGCTGGTGCTCTATGTCCTCAAGACGCGGAGCAAGCGCACCCGGGTGGGCCTGACGGCCACCAAGAAGATCGGCCATGCCGTCCAGCGCAACCGCGCCCGCCGCGTCATGAAAGCCGCCATCGACGAGCATCTCGACTACAACATCGGCGGCTACGACCTCGTTTTCGTGGCCCGGGGCATGACCCCCCGGCTCAAGAGCTGGCAGCTCAGTGCCATCGTGGCCAAGCTTTTCGCACAGGCCGGATTGCCGGATAAGGCGAAGCAGCCGGGCGCAAAGCCTCCTGCCACCCTGCCTCCGGCCCGCAGACCCGAGGCGTGAGCATCTTTCAGAAGGCCCTGTGCGGGCTGATCCGGCTCTACCAGCGGTTTATCAGCCCGGGTCTGGGCCGGAACTGCCGCTTTTCCCCCTCGTGCAGCCAGTACGGCATCGAGGCCATCCGCACCCACGGCTGCCTCAAGGGGCTGCTGCTGACCGGATGGCGGATCGCCCGGTGCAATCCGCTGGGCCGCTGGGGCTACGATCCCGTGCCGGAGAAGGGCCGCTGGAAAAATCCGGCCCGGCACTTGTCGGCGTCGGCCCTGTTTTCCACAAGACACGAAAAATAAGTGGAAAACGAACCTCTCTGTCACGCCTGCGGCGTGCTACCTCCCCTAATGAGGGGAGGCTGAGAGGAGAGATCATCAATATGCTTCTTGTGACGTGCTGAGCTGTGGGCGGTGCGTCCTACGATAAAAATAACCGTCCCGCACCACAGGCGGGGCAGAATGGACAGAGACATGAATATTTTGTACATCCTCGGTGTACCTCTCGGCTATGTGATGGAGTGGATCTACAACCTCATCCCGAACTATGGCTGGGACATCATCATCTTCACCATCGTCATCCGCCTGCTCAGCATCCCGCTGCAGCTCAACCAGCAGAAGAGCATGGCCAAGATGTCGGCATTCCAGCCGATGATCGCGGACATCCAGAAAAAGTACAAGGACAAGCCCGACAAGCAGCAGGAAGAGCTGATAAAGCTCCAGCAGGATTATGGCTATAAGCCCACGGCCGGCTGTATGCCGATGCTGGTCAACTTCCTTGTCATGTTCGGCGTCATCGAGGTCGTGTACCGCCCGCTGCAGCGCATCTTCCACATCGGTGCGGACGCCATCAATGCCGCAGGCAGTGCCATGGAAGCCCTGGGCATCAGCTTCACGCAGGTGACGCGGGATACCAACATCATCGAGCAGGTGCTGGCAGGGGAGAGCAGCGTCACATCTGTGTTCACCGCCGACCAGCTGAGCACCATCACCGAGTTCGGCAACCACATGGATTTCTTCGGCATCGACCTGACCCGTGTGCCCCAGTATAGTCTGGCAGCGGACAACCTGCCCCTGCTGATCTTCCCCATCCTCGCAGTCGTTACCATGTTCATCTCCACCCACATCAGCATGAAGGCCTCCGGTCAGGAGATGCAGGGCAGCATGAAGCTGACCATGTATATGATGCCTCTGATGTACGTCTTCTTCTGCTTCACCGTGCCCTGCGCATTCTCTCTGTACTACGTCATTTCCAACATCGTCATGACCGTCCAGACCCAGATCATGCGCAAGATCTATGACCCTGAGAAGATGAAGGAGCAGGTCAAGGCCGAGATCGCGTCCCGCAGGAAGGAAGAGAAGCGCGGCGTGAAGAGCACCACCATCAAGGTCAAGGACGAGAAGACCGGTGAGGTCGTGGAAAAGAATATCTCCGCCAGCGAGATGAACAAGCGCCGCCTCGAGTACGCCCGCCAGCAGGATGCGGAGCGCTACAAGGACGAGCGCACCGTCCCGCTGAGTGAGCTGGAACACAAAAAGGAGGATTGACGGTTATGATCCGTACTCAGGAAGCGACCGGCAAGACGGTCGATGAAGCACGCATCAACGCCTGCGCTCTGCTGGGCGTGGAGAAGGACGACATCAACGTCAGCTACGAAGTGCTGGAAATGCCCCAGAAGACTGGTTTTCTGGGCCTGAAGCTCACCCCCGCCAAAGTCCGCGTCAGCGTTGAGCTGCCGGACGAGCCGGTGGCTGCGCCTGCTGCCCCGGCCGCTGCGCCTGCCCCCGTCGTGGAGGAAAAGGCTGCACCGGCTGAGCCTGTCGTGGAGGAGGCTGCCCCCGAAGCCCCCGCTGTTGAGACCCCTGCCGCGCCGGCAGAGGAAGCTGCCCCTGCCGAAGAACAGGCCGCTCCCGCCGCCGAGGGCGAAGAGGTGGAAGTTCCCATCCGCATCGAGGAGAATGCCAAGGTCCAGGCCGCGGTGGACTACCTGAAGGACGTCATCGAGAAGATGGGCGTGCAGGATGTCAGCTTCAGCGCCGTGCAGAAGGGAGAGGCCACCATCATCCGTCTGAACGGCGAGAAGATGGGCGCCCTCATCGGCCGCCGCGGCGAGACGATGGAGAGCCTGTCCTATCTGGCAAGCCTCGTGGCCAACCGCCTCGAGGGCGATTACATCAAGCTGGGCCTCGATGTGGCCGGCTACCGCGACAAGCGCGAGAGCGACCTGACCGCACTGGCACAGCGCATCGGCACCAAGGTGCGCCGCACCGGCCGCAGCTTTGCGATGGAACCGATGAACCCCTACGAGCGCCGCATCATCCACTCTGCCATCGGCAAGATGGAGGGCGTCCGCAGCGAGAGCAAGGGCGAGGGCCGTGACCGCCGTGTGGTCATCTACTCCACCGACCCCAACGCTGTGGCCGAGAGCGCAAATGCACGTCCCCGCGGCCCCCGCGGCGGTCGTGACCGCAACAGCAATGGCCGTGGCGGCAGTTACCATCGCGGCGGCAACGGCGGCCGGAATGGCCGCGGTCCCCGCAGCGGCGGCCCCCGCAGCAGCTACCGCTCCAATGTGCCCGAGCGCACCTACACCCCGCGTGACGCCGAGAGCGCTGCCCCCGTGGCACCCAAGCGCACCGAGCGTGTGGATGATTTCGCCGATCTGAGCTTCGGCAAGATCGAGCTGTAAACGCAAATCGACAAGACCCTCTCCCGCAGCACGGACGCTGTGGGGGAGGGTCTTTTTGCATAAAAGGAAATACTATAGATTTACCTGTTCTTTTCGTGAAGATAGTTTACGATAAAAAGCATTTGTGAGAGAATCGTTTCGGAAGAAAAGTCGTTCTTATCGGAAAATTGGAGAATATGTCCAATTCTGAGAGAAATTTTTCTCCTACTTGTACATTGTAAAACAGGGCAGGCAAGTTTTATACTAAAGCTACAAGTGCTTCGGAATCTATACCAAGCCGAAAAGAGAGGAATTACTATGGAACAGAATAAGATCTCCCGCCGCAATTTCCTGCGTGTGGCCGGTGCATCGGCCACTGCCGCCGCAATGGGCGGTCTGGCCCCTGCCGCTTCGGCAGCCGGCATCAAGGACCTGTGGAGCATGGACCTGCAGATCCTCGCCACCAGCGACACCCACGGCAAGTTTGACCCGTGGGATTACGCTGCCAACAAGGCAGACGCCTCCGGCAGCGTAGCCCAGCAGGCCACCGCCATCAAGGAGAACCGCACCAAGACCACGCTGGTCGTGGATGCAGGCGACACCATTCAGGCAAACTCTGCCGAGCTGTTCCTGAACGACGATGTCCACCCCATGATCGCCGCCCAGAACGCCATCGGCTATGACATCTACGTCACCGGCAACCACGAGTACAACTATGGCATGGCCACGCTGGAAAAGGTGCTCTCCCAGCAGAAGGCAAAAGTCCTGACCGGCAACGTCTACAGCCCCGAGGGCAAGCCTCTGGCGGATGGCTACACCATCATCAACAAGGGCGGCGTCAAGATCGGCGTCATCGGCATGGTCACGCCCAACATCACCCGCTGGGATGCCAAGAACCTTGAGGGCTGGACCGTCACCAACCCCGTGGACGAGAGCCGCAAGATCATCGACAAGATCAAGGATGAGGTGGACGTTATCCTCGGCGTCATGCACATGGACACTGACAACGAGTACGGCGTCTACGGCTCCGGCGTCACCGATCTGGCCAACGCCTGCCCGGAGTTCGACGTCATCGTCGCCGCTCACGGCCATAGGAGCATCCCCAACATGATGATCAACGGCGTGCTGGTGGTGGAGAACAAGAACGCCGGTGCCACCGTCTCTGACATCCACATCTACCTCCAGCGCGACTGGACCGGCAAGTGGAAGGTGAAGGATCGCACCTCCGAGAACCTGACCATCAAGGACTACGCTCCCGACCCCGAGCTGACCGCTCTGCTGGCTGAATACGACCAGCGCGCCAAGGACGACGCTGTCACCCCCATCGGCCAGCTGGTCGGCGGCGATCTGGCCCCCGAGAACGAGATCGACTGCCTGCCGCAGGCCATGGTGCAGGATACCGCTCTGCTGGACTTCGTCAACGAGGTACAGATGTACTACACCGGTGCTCAGGTGGCAGCAACGTCCCTGACCTCCATGACCTCCCAGATGCGGGAGGGCACCATCCGCAAGTGCGACATGGCAAGCATCTACACCTACCAGAACACCCTGTACAAGCTGCAGATGAACGGGTTGCAGCTGCGCAAGTTCATGGAGTGGTCGGCTGCCTTCTTCAAGACCTGGGAGCCGGGCGACGTGACCATCGCTTTCGACTCCTCCATCCGCTACTACCTGTACGATGCCTTTGAGGGTGTCAAGTACGACCTCGACGTTTCTCAGCAGCCGGGCAACCGCATCCATAACCTGACTTGGATGGATGGCCGTCCGGTGGAGGACAGCGACGTCTTCGTGGTGGCCGTCAACAACTACCGTGCCACCACCCAGCTGCTGACCTATGCTGACATCTTCGCACCCGGCGACGAGCTGCCCAAGCTGCTGGAGATCGACGTGCGCGGCGATGTGGGCGGCGTCCGCGAGCTGCTGGGCGAGTACATCCGCACCGTCAAGGGCGGCACCATCGAGCCGCATGTGAACAACAACTGGAAGATCGTGGGCAACAACTGGAACGCTGCCGACCACCAGAAGGCCGTCAAGCTGCTGCGCGAGGGCAAGCTGGCTCTGTCGGAGAACGCCGACAGCCGCACCCTGCCCAGCAAGGCGATCACCACGGCGGATATTGCCGCATTCTGATTTTTTCTTACACGCAGCGGGGCGTGCAGTCTTTCGGGGCTGCACGCCCTTTTTGCGCAGCATATTTCTTTTTTTGGCGGTTCGTGGTAGAATATACTGTATTCATCTGCGAACAAGGAGGGGAGAAGATGCAGCATTCGACCATTGCGGCCATCGCAACGGCCCCGGGCGCAGGCGGCATCGCCGTCGTGCGGCTGTCCGGCCCGGAAAGCTATGAGGTGGCGGAGAGGGTGTTCCGCCCGGCTAACCCGTCGAAGAAGGTGGCGGAGGCCAAGGGCTATACGGCCATGTTCGGCGCATTTGTGGAAGGGGAGGACGCTTTTGATGAGGGGGTGGCGCTGTTTTTCCGCGCACCCCACAGCTACACCGGTGAGGATGTGGTGGAGCTTTCCTGCCACGGCGGAAGTGCGGTGGCCCGGCGGCTGGTGGAAGCCTGCATCGCGGCGGGCGCGTCGCCTGCCGCCCCCGGCGAGTACACCCGCCGCGCCTTCCTGAACGGCAAGCTCAGCCTGACGCAGGCAGAGGCGGTCATGGACCTCATCTCTGCCGATGGCCGACAGGGGGCAGCACTGGCGAATGCCTCCCTGAACGGTGCGCTGTCCCAGAAGATCACGGCACAAAAGGACGCGCTGACGGCCTTGCAGGCCCATCTGGCGGCCTGGGTGGACTTCCCGGAGGAGGATGTCCCCGAGCTGAGCCAGAGCCATCTCTGCGCCGTTTTGGGCGGGGTAGAGCAGGAACTGAATGCCCTCATCCAGAGCTATAACGCGAGCGCTGTCCTCCGCGAGGGCGTGGACTGCGCCATCGTGGGCCGGCCGAACGCGGGCAAATCCACCCTTCTGAATCTGCTGGCCGGGTTCGACCGGGCCATCGTCACGCCGGTGGCGGGCACGACCCGGGATGTGGTGGAACAGGCCGTCCAGCTGGGCGATGTCCGGCTGAACCTCTTCGACACCGCCGGTCTGCGCCAGACGGAGGACGCCATCGAGGCCGAGGGCATCCGCCGCAGCTGGAAGAAGCTGGAGGAGGCGGGCTTGATCCTCGCCGTCTTTGACGGCTCAGAGCGCCCAACCCGAGAGGATCTGGAGCTGGCAAAGCGCTGCGCGGGCCGTCCGGCCATCGCGCTGGTCAACAAGGAGGACAAGCCCTCCCAGTTCGATGCCGAGTGGATCGCACCCTATTTTGCGATGGTGCTGCCGGTCTGCTGTCAGGAGGAGGGGGCGCGGAAGGTCATCGCAGCGGCTGTGGCCCGTCTGCTGGGCACGAGCCAGATCGACCCTCATGCCGCCAGCCTCTCGGGGCAGCGGCAGCTCTCCGCTGCCACCCGCGCCCGGGATGCAGTGTCCGGTGCGCTGGACGCCGCACAGGGGCTGGGGCTGGATGCTGTGTCGGTCTGTGTGGACGATGCGCTGGACGCCCTCTGTGAGCTGACCGGGGAGAACGCCTCGGAGGCGGTCATCAATGAGGTGTTTGAAAAGTTCTGTGTGGGGAAATAAAAGAGAACTTCGCTTTACGAAAAATCGATCGAGGAAAAATAGACAGCAATGAACCATTTAGGAGACTACGACGTTATCGTCATCGGTGCCGGTCATGCGGGCATCGAAGCGGCCCACGCCGCCGCGATGCTGGGCGCAAAAACGGCAGTGTTCACCCTGAGTCTGGATGCCATCGGCAATATGCCCTGCAACCCCAGCATCGGCGGAACGGCAAAAGGTACGTTGGTACGCGAATTGGATGCATTGGGCGGCGTGATGGGTCTGGCGGCAGACGCCACCTATTTACAGAGCCGGATGCTCAACAAGGGCAAAGGCCCTGCCGTCCACGCCCTGCGCGTCCAGACCGACCGCAAGCGTTACCACGAATATATGAAGCACGCCCTTGAGCTGACGCCGGGCCTTGCCATCCATCAGGCAGAGGTGGTCTCTGTCGAGGTGGAGGATGGCCGCGTGAAGGGTGTTGTCACCCAGCTGAACGGGGAATATGGTGCAAAATGTGTGGTCATCGCCACCGGCACCAACCTCGGCGGCAAAATTTTTGTGGGCGATGCGTGGTATGCCTCCGGCCCCGACGGGATGCACGCCGCCAACGCCCTGACTGAGAGCCTGAAAGCCGCCGGTCTGCCGCTGCGCCGGTTCAAGACCGGTACGCCTGCCCGGGTGCATCGGCGAAGCATTGATTTCTCCCAGCTGGAATGCCAGCCCGGAGACCCGGACAACGAGCTGCAGCCTTTCAGCTTTATGACCGATGCGCCTATGCACAATAAGGTGGAGTGTTGGATCGCCTACACCAACCCCGAGACCCATCGGATCATTCTGGACAACATCCAGCGCAGCCCCCTCTACGGCGGCATGATTGAGGGCGTCGGCCCGCGCTACTGCCCGTCCATCGAGGACAAGGTGGTGCGGTTCGCAGGGAAGGAGCGTCACCCCATCTTTGTGGAACCCTGCGGCGAAAACACCGAGGAGATGTACTTGCAGGGCGCGTCCAGCAGCCTGCCGGAGGACGTGCAGAATGCGTTCTACCGGAGCATCAAGGGCTTTGAGCAGATCGAGATCATGCGCCCGGCTTATGCCATCGAATACGACTGCGTAGACCCCACGAGCCTTGAGGCTACGCTGGAAAGCAAGGTGGTGCAGGGCCTCTACGGCGCGGGACAGTTCAATGGCACCTCTGGCTATGAGGAGGCGGCCGCGCAGGGACTTCTGGCCGGTTTGAACGCCGCCCGGAAGGCGCTGGGCGAGAGCCAGCTGATCCTGCCCCGGCAGTCCAGCTATCTCGGCACACTGGTGGACGACCTCGTGACCAAGGGCGTCATGGACCCCTACCGGATGATGACCAGCCGCAGCGAGTACCGGCTGACCCTCCGGCAGGACAATGCCGACACCCGTCTGACGCCCATCGGCAGGGAATACGGCCTCGTGCAGGACGACCGCTGGACAAAGTACCAGCAGACGCAGGCGGTGCTGGACACCGAGCGCCGCCGCCTGCATGACGCCCATCTGCGGACGGCAGACCTGCAGGAAGCCATGAAGGCGGCGGGCCTTGCCCCGGCCGCAGAGGGCGGCATTGCCGAAGAGCTGCTGCGCCGCCCGGAAATCGATTACCCGCTCGTTGCGGGCATCATCGGCTGGGGCGAGGGCGTGACCCCCATGCTGGCGGAGCGGCTGGAAACGGAGATCAAGTATGCGGGCTACATCGCCCGGCAGGACCGGATGATCCACGAGGTGGCCCGCCACGAAAAGACCCTCATCCCGGAGGATTTTTCCTACGAGGGTCTCACCGGCCTGACGCTGGAAGCCCGTGAAAAGCTGGCCCGCATCCGCCCGAAGAATCTGGGGCAGGCGGGACGCATCCCGGGCGTGTCGCCCTCGGATGTGGCGCAGCTGAGTATTGCGCTGGCGGCAAATAAATTGAAAGCGTAACGTCTGAGGCAAAACGGAGTGTGTAAAAAAAGGGGAACGATATTGCGCGCTGGTGGCGCGGGTTAAAGCACTTTTTCATTAAGGCTAATGTTCTCTTTTGCGTGCCAAAAGAGAACCAGAAAAGCACCCGC
>NZ_DAWCVJ010000012.1:0-43561 GCF_052358865.1 Faecalibacterium sp. | reverse complement strand
GTTTGCGGATGTTGCCTGTGCATTAAAAACGCAACCTGCTATAGGAGGAACGACCATGAAATGCCCCTATTGCGGCGATGAGGAGTCCAAAGTCATTGATTCCCGCCCCACCGAAGACAGCGAGCGCATCCGCCGCCGCCGGGAGTGCCTGAACTGCCATATGCGGTTCACGACCTACGAGGTGGTGGAGACAGTGCCGCTCATCGTCATCAAGAAGGATAATTCCCGCGAGCCGTTCGACCGACAGAAGCTGCTGAACGCCATGCTTCGCGCCTGCGCCAAGCGGCCGGTGAGCTACGAAGCGCTGGAACGCGCCGTCAGCAGCATCGAGCAGACCCTGATGAGCACCTACGACCGCGAAGTGACCAGCGTGCGCATCGGTGAACTGACCATGCAGGAGCTGAAAAAGATCGACGAGGTGGCCTATGTCCGCTTTGCCTCGGTCTACCAGCAGTTCGCGGACGTCGAAAGCTTCTTCAATGAGCTAAAAAAGCTGATGGGCGACCGCAAGAAATAATCTGGCTTCAAAGCATAAGCGCCTCATTCTCTGCCGCAGGGCAGGGGATGGGGCGCTTTTTTGTGCACGCTGTATCCGGACGGGAAGGGCCTTTGGGGAATTGCCGAAGATACCCTATATAAAAATCCATATAGGGTACAGATGGAGGACGACGATCTCCGAACGAGGCATTTCATATAGAAAAACGAATGATGAATCGATTGAAATTGCAGCAACTCTCTGCATAAAATCCGGTTTATGGCTCTTATTTCTCGGCGGGCCGGGGTAAATAAATTTCAGATAACGAAGATTACACGAAATAAAAACGGATCCCGGAGATTTAATTAAACGAATCTCCGGGAAAGCCATTCCAGAGTTTCCACCTGAACCTGTGCCCGGCGCAGTTCGCCGAGGGCTTCCTCGGGAGCATTCATCTCGAGGTGGCCGTCGGCGGCGCGGAGAGCGCTCTCCAGTTCCGTGAAGTCCTGTGTGCGGAGAAGATGGTTCATCCCTTCCCGCATTTCGTCGCAGAGCTTTGCTCCCTCGGCCAGAGCCTGCCGTGCGGCAGGGAGATCCTCGTCCCGGAGGGCCTCCACGGCGTCGTCGATGTCATCTGAAATATCCTCGGCAAATTTCTGCACCCGCCAGCTGCTGTAGAAGGCGATGCTCAGCAGCACCGCCACGATGCACAGACACGCGTAGATCCGTTTCATTCTGTACCTCTCACCGGGAGCTGCCCTTGCGGCGGCTCTCTTTTTTCAGCAGAAAATAATCCTCCGTCTCGTTGCCGACCAGAAGCAGGATCTCTTCCGGCAGCAGGGTGTTGGCCTGCGCGGTCCGCTCGAGCCAGCTTCTGTCCTTGCCGCACCATTGGAGGTTGTCCTCGAGGACTTGGCCGTCCAGCACGAAGGGGATGGTGGCGTGGCTGTGCTCGACCTTCAGCCGCAGGTCAGCGAGGGTGGCCGTCTCCTTTTCGGGGCGGAGCGCTGCCGAGAGACTGCCGTTCGTCTCGACCACGGCGTAGGAGACGTCCCGGGGGTCGAAGATATTCTTGCCCCGCAGGGCCTCCATCAGGTCGGCTGTGGTCAGCCGGAGGGTGCGCAGAGCATTCTGGTCGATCTGTCCATCCAGAATGACCGTCTTGGGGCGGCCGGACATCAGATTGAAAAATTTCTGGCTGCGAAAGCTCAGCGCTGACCCCAGCAGCTCCAGAGCTGCAATGAGGAAGAGGGGGATGAGGCTGGCCGTCACCGGCACTTCCTCCGACTCGATGGAGATGGACGCCAGATTGGAGATGAGGATGGTGGACACCAGCTCTTCGGGCTGCAGCTCGCCCAGCTGACGCTTGCCCATCAGCCGCATGGCGAACAGGACGCAGAGGTAAATGAGCAGGGTGCGGAAAATCAGAAGCTTCACAGAAGGCCCTCCTTGTGGGTTGAATAAGCGACTCCGACGGGGGAATACTGGCAGGCAAAGGGGGATACCGTATGCTGCAGCTTTCCTCGTTGCTGGATGAGAATCTGGAGGCGCTCAACGCTAGGTTTGGCGCTTCGGCGGATTTTTATGCCAAGCGCATCGAGCTTTATCACTGCCCGGGGGCCATCGTGCTCTTCGACAACATGGCCAGCCTCGAAGCGCTCTGGGCACTCCTGCTGGACGCTGCCACCCGTCATACGCCCGGCCTTGAGCCGGAGCGGCTGGCCCACAGCGGCGCACAGGTCTATGAACTTCTGATGCACCACTCCGGTCTGCCCGCCGAGAACAGTCCGGTCAAGGATATGGAGGACCTCGTCCGCCGCCTGACCGCCGGCATGGCGGTGCTTTTGCTGGATGGGTGCAAAAAGGGCATCGTCTTCTCGGTGCAGGGCCTCAAGTCCCGGTCGGTGGAGGAACCCTCCGGAGAAGGAAACCTGCGCGGCTCCCGGGAGGGCTTCGCCGACCTTCTGCGGGTCAATCTGAGCCTGCTGCGCCGCCTTATCCGCACCGACACCCTTGTGATGGAGACGACACAGGCCGACTGTGCCATGAAGACCGAGTACGCCATCTGCTATTGCAGGGACAGAGCCAGCAGGCAGGCGGTGGCCCGGGTGCGCCGGACCCTCCAAGAGGCAAAGCCGGAGCTTTTGCTGGATTCCAGTTACTTCGTGCCGTGGCTTTTCCCGGCCAGATGTCGGCTGTTCGCTCCGGTGAGCTACACCGAGCGCCCGGCTTCCGCCGCGGCAAAGCTCTGCGAAGGGAAGATCGTTGTTTTAGTCAACGGCAGTCCCTCTGCGCTGGTGCTGCCCTCCCTCTTCTGCGAAAATTTCGACTGCCTCGACGACTACGCGACTACGGCGCTCTTTTCGTCCTTCCTGCGCATCCTGAAATATGGTTCGTTCTACCTCAGCATCTTCCTGCCGGGGGTCTTCGTCTGTCTCGCAGTCTACCTGCCCGAGCTTATCCCGCCTCAGCTGCTCTATAAAATCGAGGCGGCGGAAAAGGCCACGCCGCTTCCGCTGTTCGCGGAGATGCTGCTGGTCATCCTCCTGCTGGAGATCATCCGGGAGGCGGGGCTTCGGATGCCCCAGACGCTGGGCCACTCAGTGAGTCTTGTGGCGGCACTTATCATCGGCGATGCCGCCGTCGGGGCCGGGCTGATGAGCACACCGGTCATTCTCGTGGCCAGCATCACGGCCATCTCCGTCTTCGTCACCCCTTCGCTGTACGAGCCTGCCACCCTGCTGCGGTTGGGTGTCACGCTGGCGGCGGGTCTGGCCGGGCCGGTGGGGCTGGTGTGCGCGGCTCTGGGGGTGCTGGCGGCGCTGACGTCCCTCTCCGCGATGGGGGTGCCCTACCTTTCGAGCGTTGTCTTTTCAGGGGATGGTATCATCCGCCGCAACTACCGGGCGCTGTCCCGCCACCCATTCGCCATCTGGAAAAGGAGGGGGTCTTAAATGCAGCAGAGAGAGGGGTTTTCAGCCCGGACGCTGGCCCTCAGCACTGCGGCAGCAGAGCTGGGCCGCGTCATCCTCAGGGCAGGGCAGAGCGGCTCCGTCCGCGCTGCCCTGCTGGGGAATGTGCTGGCGGCAGCGGCGTTGGTGCTCCTTGCGGTGTTCGTTTCCTGGAACGCCGCCCGCCTGCGCCGTCCGGGATTTGTCGGTAACTGCTGCTGCGCCGCCTTCCTGTTCTGGTATCTCTGGGAGCTTGTCCGCACGGCGGCGATGATCCAGCAGGTCTGCTGGGAACAGTTCTCGTCGATGGCCTTTTTCGGCCTGCTGCCGCTGCTCCTCTGGGCTGGATGGAGCCTCGGCTGTGAGCTGTATGACCGGATGGCCGCTGTCCTCGGGGCATTCGTGGTGCTGGGGAGCTTATTTTGCCTGCTGGGGCTGGCAGGTCAGCTGGAATGGCAGAATCTCGTGATGGGCGAGGCAGGCCGGTCGTTCGCATTGCCGGATGCGTTTTTTTACCCCGAATATTTCTCGTTCCCGCTTCTTTGTACGGATAAAAATGCCTCGAAGACCAGTCAAAAATCAGCGCTGTGGCTTCCGGTCATCCCTGCGATCATTTCTTCCGGCTATACGCTGGGGCTGGCACTTTTGTTTGGTGCGCCGCAGGGCTATCCGGGCTATGAGCTTCTGCGGGCGTGGAGCTTCGGGGGCATCTCCCGTTTCGATGCCGCATTTCTGCTCCTCTGGCTGGCGGCGGCGGTCTTTCGTCTCTGTTTTCTTGTCCGCACAGCGCGGCTGCTCTGTGAGCGGCTTGCCGGGCGGCCCTCGGGCACAGCGGGCGCGGAGGCTGCACGATGAGCCGCCGTGAGGGGCTGCGGCTTCTGGCCGCAGGCGTGCTGACCGTCTGGCTTTGCCTTTTTCTCCACTGGGACAATACCGAGAAAAGCATGATCCGCTCCATTCTCGTCGAAACGAAGGACGACAGCTGGACGGTGGGCCTGCTGTACCAGTTCCCGGAGGCCTCCGCCGATTCCTCCGAGGCCGAAGCCGCCATCCGCCTCTGCGTGGGCCGCGGCCCACAGCTTTCCGCTGCCATCGCTGCCGCCGAAAAAGCCCTGCCTCAGCGGGCGGACTGGCGGCTCTGCGAATATCTTTTTGTCGAGCAGGACTCGGTGCGGCGTGCGCTGCCTGTCTGTGAGGAGCTGTTCCTGCATCAGCCCTGCGGGAGGCTGGCGTCCCGGATGTTCGGGGCGGGCTTTTCGGTGGAAACGCTGGAAGAGCGGGCCGAGGCATCGGATGTCCTGCCCGAAAATCTCCTGCAATGCGTTAAAAATTCCGCGCCTTCCGCGCCCCGGCTGTATGAGCAGGGCAGCGGCTTCGTCCTGCCCATCGTGGAGCTGGAAGAGGAGGGGGCACACTGCAGGCCCGAGGCTCTCGTCGTGACCCCAGAGCAGACCGGGACACTGACTGAAGCCCAAACCGAGATGGTACTGTTATTGCAGGGCAGGAGTCGGACGACTGCCGGGGAGCACCGCTTTGTGCTGGGCACGGGGACGCTCCGCCTGCACCGGGCTTTCTGCGGTGTGGAGCGGGAAGGGGAGGGCTTTCTTCTCCGGGTGAATGCTCTCGCCCGAGGTGAGCTGCCCCCGGACGCGGAGAAGGAGCTGAAAAAACTCTGCGAGGATACCATCCGCCGCTGCTGGACGATGGGACTGGATGTTTCCGGCCTCGGGGCCTATCAGGCCCTGCGGGACGGAGATCTTGACCTCACAACAAAAAACGTCTGCCCGGATCTCCGGGCAGACGTAAGGCTTATGCAGTTTTAAGAATTTACAGACTCAAACAGACTCAAAGATAACGGTGATGGTCGTTCCCTCGTTCACGGCGCTATCCAGCTTGATGCGGGCGTTATGGATGCGGGCAATGTGCTTGACGATGGCCAGACCCAGACCGGTGCCGCCGGTGGCCTTGCTGCGGCTCTTGTCCACCCGGTAGAAGCGCTCAAAGACGCTGGCCTGCGCCTCCTTCGGGATGCCGATGCCATTGTCCTTCACGGTCAGGGTGCAGTGACCGTCCCGGGTGCAGGCCGTGATGATCTGGACCTTGCCGCCGGGACGGTTGTAGCGGATGGCGTTGTCACAGAGGTTCTGGCACAGCTCATCCAGCAGGCTCCGGCTGCCCGTCACGGGGGCGCTCTCGCCGAGGTAGGTCAGGGAGATGTAAGAGCGGCGGGCGTTGACCTTCTGGCGCTCCACACACTCCCGGGCCACATCCAGAAGATCGACCGTCTCCATGGTGGGGGAAGCCCCCGTCTCGCTGACGTTGTCGAGGTTCGAGAGCTGGAGAATATCGTTGACCAGCTGGATCATCCGGCTGGCCTCTACATGGATCTTGTGGGCAAAATCCGGGGTGTCCTCGGGCTTAGCGATCCCGGTCTCGATCAGCTCGGCATAGCCGGAAATGCTGGTCAGGGGCGTCTTCAGCTCGTGGCTGACGTTGGCAGTGAACTCCTGCCGCATCTTCTCGTTGTTTTCCCGCAGCATCCGGTCGGAATGGATGCTCTCCGCAAAGGGGATCAGCTCTTTGTAGGGAACATTCTCCTGAATGTGGTCAAGGTCGTCGGTCATCTTCAGCACAGGCTGAACGAGGCTCTTAGTCAGCAGCCCAGCGATGATGGCGGCGGCACCCATCATCAGAAAGCAGCTCAGAACGATGGCGGGCAGGGCAGCATCATAGATGGACCAGATGGTCTCGGAGTCCTGCGCCACACGGAGGATGTCCCCGTCGGGCAGCAGCATGGCGTAATAATAAGTCTCATAGCCCATCGTCTGGGAGTCGCGGCAGTCACGGCCGACGCCGCTCTTCATGGCCTGCTGGATCTCAGGGCGGCGCAGATGGTTCTCCATCGGCTGGTCCGTCGCAGACTCGAAGAGCACGCTGCCGTCCGACGCGATAAGGGTGATGCGCAGCGAGCCGTCCACATAAGCCTTCAACTGGCTGGGGTCATCCACCTGTGTGCACCCGGCGGCCACGAGATCGGCCTCCCGCTCGAGGGCTGTCCACGCCTGCGCACGGAAAGCCTTGTGGAACACAAAAATGCAGAGCGCAGCGGTGCACAGCAGGCCGGCAAAGCCCATCAGAAACAGCAGATAGCTTATTTTTTCTTCCATGCTGCGTGGTTTCATTGCTCAAGCTCCTCCTCGCTGTCGGTCAGCTTGTAACCGACCTTCCGCACCGTGCAGATGTACCTTCCGGCATCACCCAGCTTCTTGCGCAGGGTGCGGATGTGCATATCCACCGTCCGGCTCTCCACCGAGATGTCGGTGCCCCACACCACCTGCAGGATGGTCTCGCGGGTGACGACGAGATTCGTATTTTCCAGCAGCAGCCGGAGCAGGCTGTACTCTTTGTAGGTCAGCTCTACCGGCGTGCCGCTGACGGTGACGCTGTGGCGGGCGTTGTCGAGAAGGATCTCCCGGAAGCTGTAGACGTTGGGCCGTGCCTCCGGCTCAGCCCGGCGGAGTGCTGCACGCACCCGGCTCAGGAACTCCATGATGCCGAAGGGCTTGGTGATGTAGTCATCTGCGCCGCAGTCAAGGCCGCGCACCGTGTCCAGCTCGCTGGACTTGGCCGTTATCATGATGATGGGCAGACGCCGCAGGGAAGGGGCGGCGCGCAGCTTTTTCAGGATGGAGAAGCCATCCTCGCCGGGCAGCATCACATCCAGAATGACCAGCTCCGGCGGCGTGGTGTGGACGGCCTGCCAGAACGGCTCCGAGGACTCAAAGCCCACGGCCTCGTAGCCGTTGGACTGCAATGCATATTGTTCCAATTCACGGATGGCTGCATCGTCTTCTACGATATAGATCATACCTGTTTATCCTCCGTTTCATCCGGAGCAGCCTCATCGGGGAAGAGGTAGCGCTCGCGGTAGCGGTTCAGACGGCGCTGGAACTGCTCGCTCTCCTTGGTGGAAGCGTGGCCGCTGCGCAGGTCGTTGAGGTAGGCGTGGGTGTCGAAGCTGTCCTGCGCCACCTCGATCTGGGCGACGGCCACGTTGCTGCAGTGGTCGCAGACGCGCTCATAATTGGTCAGCAGATCCTCCAGCACGAAGCCGTACTCGATGGAGCAGCTGCCGGCCTGCAGACGGGCGACATGACGCGCCTTGATGGCGCGCACCAGCTCGTCCACGACGGTCTCCATAGGCTCCACCTTGCTGGCCAGATGCAGGTCGTCCTTGCGGAAGGCGTCGGTGGTGCGGTTCAGCACATCCTGCACGGCGTCCTCAAGCACCTGCAGCTCCTCGCGGGCGTCGGCGGAGAAGTTGATCTCTTTGGTGTGCATCTCCTGTGCAGATTCCAGAAGGTTCACGGAATGGTCACTGATGCGCTCGAAATCGCTGATGGTGTGGAGCAGGGTGTTCACGCTCTGGCTGTCTGCGTGGTTCAGCTCATGGCTGGAGAGCTTGACCAGATAGGTGCCGAGTGCGTCCTCGTACTGGTCCACCTTGCGCTCCTCGTCCCGGACCTTCTGAGCCAGCGTGTCGTCCCAGGTATGGGTCAGGCTCATGGCCTGCATGACGCCCACACGGGCCAGCTCGGCCATATCAGCGGTGGCAGAACGGGCGCGGGCCACGGCCACAGCGGGGGTGTTCAGCAGACGATCGTCCAGCAGGGCAAAGCTCTCTTTCTGGGCGTCGTCGGGGATGGTGAGGATGGCCAGCCTTTCCAGAGCATTCGCAAAGGGGAGAAGGATGAGGGTAGCTGCGATGTTGAAGGCAGAGTGCACGACGGCGATGCCCCATGCGGCGATGGTCTCATTCACAAAGTCGAAGTGCACCACAGCGTTCAGGCCGTAGAAACCGGCCAGAAAGACCGTGACGCCGATGATGTTGAAGTAGAGATGGACCATGGCGGCGCGGCGGGCGTTCTTGTTCGCGCCCACAGAGGAGAGCAGCGCCGTCACACAGGTGCCGATGTTCTGGCCCATGATGATGGGGATGGCGCTGCCGTAGGTGATGACACCGGTGGCGCTCAGGGCCTGCAGGATGCCGACGCTGGCACTGGAGCTCTGGATGATGCCAGTGACCAGTGCACCCACCAGAACGCCGAGGATGGGGTTGGAGAAGCGGACGAAGAGGTTGGTGAACCATGCCTCGCCCTGCAGCGGCTCGACGGCATTGGACATGGTGGTCATGCCGGTCATCAGGATGGCAAAGCCGATGAGGATGGTGCCGACGCCCTTTTTCTTCTCGCTCTTGCCCATATAGAGCAGGATGCCGATGAAGGCGAGGAGCGGGCTGAAGGAGGTGGGCTTGAGCATCTGGATCCAGATGCTGTCGCCCTGCAGGCCGGAGAGGCTCAGCAGCCAGCTGGTGACGGTGGTACCCACATTGCTGCCCATGATGATGCCGATGGCCTGATGCAGCTCCATGATGCCGCTGTTGACGAAGCCGACCACCATGACGGTGGTGGCGCTGGAGCTTTGGATGATGGCGGTCACGCCGAGACCGAGGAAGAAGCCCTTGATGGGATTGTCGGTCAGCTTGCTTAAAATTTTCTGTAAGTGTCCGCCGGCCTGTTTTTCAAGGGCTTTGCCCATGATGTCCATGCCGAACAGGAACAAAGCCAGACCGCCCAGCAGAGAAAAGACATTGAATAGAGTCATGTTTTTACTCCTCACTTGTTGAAGCTTACGTTTATAGCAATTCAACTTTTTAATGCAACAGCAACAGCGTTGAATTGCATATCGCAAATATGCTGTTTTCATGTTGCACTAATTTCTTGACTTGCGATACACATCGGCATCGACGGCGAGGACGGTACGCGGACATGTCCTAACTTTTTACATGACCTTGCACCGCATTTCACCGGTCGTATCCCTGATTATGAGTATACGGGTTGAATGTAAAATCGGAAACCGGCGAAATGTAAAAGCCATGTAAAATGTAAAGAAAAAGTAAACTCTACCCCTGTCTCCTATTATAAAGGTTTGGCCCTCGGATGCAAGCCCTGATACAAAACCAGAAAAGATTCCTGCAAGAATTGTTGTTTTTGCCGTCCATCTTGATTATAATATAAGGAAGGATACGCTGTGCCGCCGTCTTGGGGCACACAGAGGATGCAGGAGGAAAAACGAATGGGGAATTTCGCTGTTTCGCTCAAGCGGCTGGTCGAGAAGGTCAGCCTTGAGGTCACTTATGCGCCGTGCGAGCTGGACAAGATCAGCGTCGAGATCGCTGAAGTCAACCGCCCGGGTCTGTTTCTTACCGGCTACTATGACTACTTCGACAAGCTGCGCTTGCAGATCATGGGCCTCGCGGAAATGAACTTTCTGGCCGGGCTTGCCCCCGAAAAGCGCCGCGAGCGCCTCGACCAGCTGTTCCGCCAGCAGCCGCCGGCCGTCATCGTCTGCCGCAGCGAGGAGTTGGAGCCTTTTCCGGAGATGCTGGAGCTGGCGCAGCAGCACAAAGTAGCGCTGCTGCGCTCCAACGAGATGACCTGCACCCTGATGGGCAGCCTCATCAGCGTGCTGAACCTTGAGCTTGCGCCCCGTATCACCCGCCATGGCGTGCTGGTGGAGGTCTACGGCGAGGGCATCCTGATCCTGGGCGACAGCGGCATCGGCAAGAGCGAGCTGGCCATCGAGCTGGTCAAGCGCGGCCACCGCCTCGTCGCCGACGACGCCGTGGAGCTGCGCAAGGTCTCCAACCGCCAGATCATGGGCACTGCGCCGGAGAACATCCGCCACTTCATTGAGCTGCGCGGCGTCGGCATCGTCAACGTGGCCCGCGTGTTCGGCGTGGGCGCGGTCAAGGTGAGCGAGAGCCTCGACCTCGTCGTCCAGCTGGAAGCGTGGGACCCCACCAAGAACTATCAGCGCACCGGTCTGGAGAGCGAGTACTACGACATTCTGGGGGTCAACATCCCCAGCACCATCATCCCGGTCTCTCCGGGACGCAACCTCGCCGTCGTGCTGGAAACGGCGGCCATCAACAACCGTCAGAAGAAGATGGGCTACAACGCGGCCAAAGAGCTGCTCATCCGTCTGGGCCTGAACGACACCATGGACTGAGCGCAGGCATTGCACACCACCCGGTGCTCACCAAAAACGTCTGATTTCCAAAGAGGAGTACGAATGGAACGATTAAAAGAGGCTTTGTCCGCTGCGGGCATTGCATACAAGGAGAATGAGCCGCTCTGTGCCCACTGCACCTTCCGCATCGGCGGCCCGGCAGACCTGTTCGTCCTGCCGGAAAACGAGGAGCAGCTCTGTGCCGCCATCCGGCTGGCAAAAGAAGCAGGGGTCAAGAGCTATCTGCTGGGCAACGGCAGCAACATCCTGTTCGAGGATGCGGGCTACCGCGGGGCTGTCATTAACGTGTCGGCCATGAAGAGCGGCATCGGCGTTATCGAAAATATCAGTTTCCCGGGGAAAGACCCGGCCCTTACTTACGATGCGGTCGTCGTTGGGGCCGGTCAGATGCTCTCGTCCCTCTGTATGGCGGCGCTGGAAAACAGCCTCACCGGACTCGAGTTTGCCTACGGCATCCCCGGCACGGTGGGCGGTGCGGTCTACATGAACGCCGGTGCCTATGGCGGCGAGATGAAGGATGTGCTGGCCTCGGTGCGGTATCTGACCGGGGAGGGGGAGATCGTCGAAGCCCCGGCGGAGCAGCTCGACCTCCGCTACCGCCACAGCATCTTTGAAGAAAACGGCGGCTGCATCCTCTCGGCAAAGTTCTATCTCGCCAGAGGCAGTGCCTCTGACATCCGGGCCAAGATGGACGACTTGATGGCCCGCCGACGGGACAAGCAGCCCCTCGACAAACCGAGCGCCGGCAGCACCTTCAAGCGGCCGGTGGGCGCGTTTGCGGCGGCCCTCATCGACCAGTGCGGGCTGCGGGGCTATCGCCACGGCGGTGCAGCGGTCAGCGAGAAGCACTGCGGCTTCGTGGTCAATCTGGGCGGGGCGACCTGCGCAGATGTGCTGGCGCTCTGCGACGAGGTGCGCGCCATCGTAAAGGAAAAAACCGGCTACGACCTCGAAAAAGAGATCCGTGTGGTCGCAGCCTGAACAGAAAGAGGACAAGAAGATGAAGCTATTGATCGTCAGCGGCCTTTCGGGCGCTGGAAAATCCGTCGCCATGAATGCGCTGGAGGACATCGGCTTTTTCTGCATCGATAACATCCCGTCGGCGCTGCTGCCCAGCATCACGGCCTTCTCGAAAGCGGGCGACAACCAGCTCAAGCGGGTGGCCCTCTGCATGGACGTCCGCGGCTGCCGCACGCCGGAGGAGATCGAGCACGCGCTGGACCAGATGGACGAGCAGGGGGTAGAGTATGAGATCCTCTTCCTCGACGCGCCGGACGAGGTGCTGATGCGCCGCTACAGCGAGACGCGCCGCCGCCACCCCATCAGCATCGCCGAGGGCCTCTCCACCCGGGAGGCCTTCCGGAAAGAGCGTGCTATCCTGCAACCCCTCAAGGAGCGGGCCGATTATACCATCAATACCGGCCTGCTCTCCACCTCCCAGAACAAAGAGCGGATCTGCGACCTGTTCAACCCGAACGGCGGGGCCAAGAACGCCATGCGCCTGACGGTCATGTCCTTCGGCTTCAAGTTCGGCGTCCCGCCGGAGGCCGACCTCGTGCTGGACGTCCGCTGCCTGCCCAACCCTTTCTACGTTCCGGAGCTGAAGCACAAGACGGGACTCGATCAGGAAGTCGTCGATTTCGTCATGGGCCATCCGGAGGCGCAGGAGCTGCTGAAACGCTATGAGTCGTTTCTGGAATACGCTCTTCCGCTCTACGTCAAGGAGGGCAAGAGCCAGCTCACCATCGCGGTGGGCTGCACCGGCGGCAAGCACCGCTCCATCACGTTTGCGCGGAAAATCGCGGAATACTGCAACGCGCTGGGCTATCGGCCCGGCGTCCAGCACCGCGACGCCGTCCGCTGAAAGGATCACCATATCATGAGTTTTGCATCCCAAGCGAGGGAGGAGATCGCCCGCCGCAGCTTACAGAAGGACTGCTGCGTCCGTGCCGCTGCCTACGGCATCGCCTGCTTTGCCAAGTATTTTGATGCCAGCGGGCTGGTGCTTCAGACGGAGCAGGAGCTGACCACGCAGGTGGCCGCGCAGCTGTTTGCACGCTGCGGTGTGCAGGGCGAGATCGTCCGGAAGGAGCGCCCCAGCGGGGTGGTGTATGAGTTCAGCATCCGCGCACCGGAGCAGGTGGCGCGGATGCACGAGCTTTTTGGCACCACCGGCACCGAGACGAGCCTGCAGATCGACCCCGGACTCATCCGCTGCCAGACCTGCGTCAGCGCCTACATCGGGGCGGCTTTTTTGTGCAGCGGCACCGTCACCGACCCCCAGAAGGAGTACAGCATTGAGTTCCTCACCAGCCGCACGAACCTTGCCCGCGACTTCGAGGCCCTGCTGGCGGAGCATGAATTTGCGCCCCACCGCACCCGCCGCAACGGCGTGAACCTCGTTTACGTCAAGAGCTGCGACAATGTGGAGCGCATCCTTTCCTTTATGGGGGCGGCGGATGCCTCGACCCGGCTCAGCGCCCAGAAGGCCGTCAAGCAAGTGCGCAACCAGATCAACCGACACACCAACTGCGACACTGCAAACCTCAGCAAGACGGCCCGCGCCAACGCCCAGACCCTCAAGGCCATCCGCTTTCTGGACGAACAGGGGGCGCTGGAAACGCTGCCGGAGGCGCTGCAGCAGGCGGCGGCCCGGAGGCTGAAATATCCCGACCTGTCGCTGGCGGCGCTCTGTGCCAGCTTCGACCCGCCCATGAGCAAATCGGGTCTTTCCCACCGGATGAAAAAGCTGGAAGCTCTGGCCGACGCACTGCGCCAGCGGCTTGCAGAACAGAGCAGCAAAACGGACACAGAGGAGGTGCGGGCATGAACGAAGGCAGCCGCACGGAGAAAAACTTCGTCCATCTCCACATCCATACCGAATACAGCCTTCTGGACGGTGCCTGCCGCATCGACCAGCTCATGGACCGTGTCAAGGAGTGCGGTCAGAACGCCGTCGCCATCACCGACCACGGCGTCATGTACGGCTGCGTCCAGTTCTACAAAGCGGCCCAGAAGGCAGGCATCAAGCCTATCATCGGCTGCGAGGTCTATGTGGCCACCCGCACCCGCTTCGATAAGGTAAATAAGATCGACGGCAACAACCATCTCATCCTCCTGTGCAAGAATGAGATGGGCTACAAAAACCTCATCAAGATGGTATCTGCGGCCTTTGTGGAAGGCTTTTACTCCAAGCCCCGTGTGGACAAGCAGCTCCTCGAACAGTACCACGAGGGCCTCATCTGCCTGTCGGCCTGCCTTGCGGGTGAGATCCCGCAGGCCATTCTGGCCGGAGATTATGAGAGGGCCAAGTCCACGGCGCTGTGGTATCAGGACCTGTTCGGCAAGGGAAACTATTACATCGAGCTGCAGGACCACGGCCTCGAGGAGGATAACATCGTCCTGCCCCAGCTCATCAAGCTGGCCCGGGAGACCGGCATCCCGATGGCCGCCACCAACGACGCCCACTATCTGCGGAAGGATGATGCCAAGATGCAGAGCATCCTGCTCTGCATCCAGACCGGAAAGACTATTCAGGACGCCGACCGGATGGAGTTCCAGACCGATGAGTTTTACGTCAAAACTACCGATGAGATGTATGATCTGTTCGCAATGGTGCCGGAGGCCTGCGCCAACACCCAGAAGATCGCAGACGAGTGTAAGTTTGACTTTGATTTCGGTCACACCAAGATCCCCTATTACAAAGCCCCGGACGGGATGGACAATCAGGCATTCTTCGAGAAGCTCTGCTGGGACGGCCTCGAGCGCCGCTACGGCCCCGATGCTCCGCAGTCCAACAAGGACCGGCTGACCTACGAGATCGGCGTCGTCAAGTCGATGGGCTACACCAACTACTACCTCATCGTCTGGGACTACATCAACTACGCCAAGAGTCAGGGCATCCCGGTCGGCCCGGGACGTGGCTCGGGTGCGGGCAGCATCGCGGCCTACTGCGTGGGCATCACCGACATCGACCCCATCCGCTACAACCTCATCTTCGAGCGTTTCCTGAATCCTGAGCGCGTCAGTATGCCCGATTTCGACGTCGATTTCTGCTACGAGCGCCGTCAGGAGGTCATCGACTACGTCAACCGGAAGTATGGCGCGGACCATGTGGCCCAGATCGTCACCTTCGGTACAATGGCGGCCCGCAACGCCATCCGCGACGTGGGCCGCGTGATGGGACTGCCTTACCAGAGCGTGGATGTCGTGGCAAAGCAGGTGCCCATGGAGCTGAAAATGACGCTGAAACGCGCATTGGAAGTCTCGCCGGAGCTGAAGCGGATGTACGACAGCGACCCGCAGGTCACAGAGCTGATCGATACCGCCCTGAAGGTGGAGGGAATGCCCCGCCACGCCTCTACACACGCGGCTGGCGTCGTCATCACACCGGAGCCGACGGACTACTATCTGCCGCTGGCCACCAACGACGGCCTGCCCGTTACCCAGTTCAACATGACCGAGATCGAAGAGCTGGGTCTGCTGAAGATGGACTTCCTCGGCCTGCGCACCCTGACGGTCATCCGGGACGCCGAGCTGGCCGTCCAGAAAAAAGACCCCTCTTTCTCCATCCGGAAGCTGGATTACGACGATGCGGCGACGTATAAGATGCTGGGACAGGGTGAGACGGAGGGCGTGTTCCAGCTTGAATCCTCGGGCATGAAGCAGGTGCTGGTGGGTCTGCAGCCGCAGAACCTTGAAGATGTCATCGCTCTCATCAGTCTTTACCGCCCCGGCCCGATGGACTCCATTCCCACCTATCTGCGCAACCGCCACGAGCCGGACAAGATCAGCTATAAGACGCCCCAGCTGGCGCACATCCTCGACGTGACCAATGGATGTATCGTCTATCAGGAGCAGGTCATGCAGATCTTCCGCGAACTGGCGGGCTTCTCCTTCGGACAGGCTGACAATGTCCGCCGCGCCATGAGCAAAAAAAAGCACGCCGTGATGGAGGCAGAGCGGGAGCATTTTGTCCATGGCTGTACCGAGCCGGGCCACGAGTGCCCGGGCTGCGTCGCCAACGGCATCTCCGAAAAAGTCGCCAATGAGATCTACGATGAGATGTCGAGCTTTGCTTCCTACGCATTCAACAAGAGCCATGCGGCCTGTTACGCCTACGTCGCATTCCAGACGGCCTACCTCAAGTGTCATTACCCCAGCGAGTTTATGGCCGCATTGCTCACCAGCGTGCTGGACAATACCGACAAAGTCATTGAATATTCGGGTGAGTGCGCCCGCCTTGGCATCAAGGTGCTTCCGCCGGACGTGAACATCTCGAACGGCGGATTCACGGCGGATGACGGCAAGATCCGCTTCGGCCTGAACGCCGTCAAGAATGTGGGTCGCAACCTCATCGAGCGGGTCGTGGAGGAGCGGAGGGAAAAGCCCTACGCAAGCCTCTACGATTTCTGCAAGCGGATGCACGGCACCGAGCTGAACCGCCGGGCCGTGGAGTGCCTCATCAAGGCGGGTGCGTTCGACGGCATGGGCATCAACCGCCACAGCCTTGTGGAGGCCGTGGACGGCATCATCAAGAGCGTGGAGAGCGACTCCCGCCGCAACCTCGAAGGGCAGCTCGACCTGTTCTCAGTGATGAGCGGCGAAGCGGAGGCTGCTGATGACAGCTACGAGATCAAGCCGTTCCCGGAGTACAGCCACACCGAGCTGCTCCAGCAGGAAAAAGAGGTCAGCGGACTCTATCTGTCTGGTCATCCGCTGGATGCCTACCGGGAGCAGTCGGCCCGCTTTGCCTCCAACAGCATCAAGGAGCTTACCGGCGAGGATGCCCATAGGCTGGACGGTGATCACGTCCGTATCGTGTGCACCATCGTCAAAAACCGGATGATGACCACCAAATCCAACACCATGATGGCTTTTACCAGCGTGGAAGATCTGACCGGCACGATGGAGATCATCGTCTTCCCGCGGGTTCTGGATACCTTCCGTGACGCGCTCAAGGAGAACGCCGTCGTGGTCATCGAAGGCCGTCTCTCGGTGCGGGAGGATGAACCGTCCAAGCTGATGGCGGAGAGCATCCTGCCCATCGAGGGCTATGACCCCAAGCGTCCGCAGGCCAACCGCCCGAACCTCATGCGGGATGCTGCCCAAAGGCTCTATATCCGTCTGCCGTCCCGCAGCTGCCCGGAGTACGCGAAGGTCATCAATCTTCTTGAGATATTCGATGGCGATATGCCAGTCATTTTCTATCTCGAGGACGTCAGGCAGAAGCTTGCCGCACCCCGGAGGCTGTATGCTTCGGGCCACCCGCTGCTGTTTCAGGAGCTGAAGCGCCTGCTTGGCGAGCACAATGTTGCAACAAAATGACATTTCTGTGCACCAATCTTTACAAGCACGCTGTTTCCAAATGGCTGGCTTTGTGATATAATTGTCTAAGGCAAGCCATAGCAAATATGTTGCATCGAACCGGGCCGCATCTGTGGAAGAAGGGGATGCGCACGCCCCGAGTGGTATGTGAAGAAACAAATTGGAGGGAATCTCTCTATGGAAAAGCAAATCAAGACGATCGGTGTTCTGACCAGCGGCGGCGACGCCCCCGGCATGAACGCAGCTGTCCGTGCCGTAGTCCGTACCGGCCTGCACAAGGGCTTCCGCATGATCGGCATCCAGCGCGGCTACAACGGCCTGCTGAACGGTGAGTGCTTCGAAATGAACCTGCGCAGCGTCTCGAACATCATCTCTGCCGGCGGCACCATCCTTTACACCGCACGCTGCCTTGAGTTCAAGACCAAAGAGGGTCAGGATAAGGGTGCAGCCAAGTGCCGCGAGCTGGGCATCGATGCGCTGGTGGTCATCGGCGGCGACGGCTCCTACCGCGGTGCCCGTGAGCTGGCACACCGCGGCATCCCGATGATCGGCCTGCCCGGCACCATCGACAACGATATTGCCTGCACCGACTACACCATCGGCTATGATACGGCGATGAACACCGCGCTCGAGATGATCGATAAGCTGCGCGACACCACCCAGAGCCACGACCGTTGCAGCGTCGTCGAGGTCATGGGCCGCAACGCAGGCTACATCGCCTTGAACGTCGCCATCGCCTCCGGTGCTATGGCTGTGCTGCTGCCGGAGAAGGAATTTGATATGCAGCGCGACATCCTCGACAAGATCGTCGAGACCCAGCGCACCGGCAAGCGCCACTTTATCGTCATCGTCGCCGAGGGCATCGGCCACTCGCAGGAGATCGCCAACGAAATCCAGGCCCGCACCGGCATCGACACTCGCGCCACCATTCTGGGCCATGTCCAACGCGGCGGTTCTCCCACGCTCCGCGACCGCGTGAATGCTTCTGCAATGGGCTACCACGCTGTCTGCCTGCTCGAGCAGGGCAAATACAACCGCATCGTCGGCATGAAGGGCGAGCAGCTGGTGGACTACCCCGTGGACGAGGCGCTCGAGATGACCAAGAGCATCGACCCGGTCCTCGTGGACGTCTGCAATACCATCTCCATCTAAAAAGCAAGAATACTGCAGGGCTGCATTTCCCCGCAAAAGGGGAGGGCAGCTCTGTTTTTTCGTTTACGAAATGCCCCGTTTTGTGGTATACTATCGCATGAGAAATAAGACGCGGGCGTGATGCCGTGTCAGGCAGGAGAGTGGAACTGTGGAACTGGAACAAGCCAGAAAGCGCGTCGAGGAACTGCGCGCTGTTATCGAGAAGAATAACCGCCTTTATTACGATCAGGATGCCCCCGAGCTGGAGGACTTCGAATACGACGCCCTGACCCGGGAGCTGAAGGAGCTGGAAGCGCAGTACCCCGAGCTGGTCACGGCCGCTTCGCCCACCCAGCACGTCGGCGGAACGCCCAGCGGCCGCTTCCAGAAAGTGACCCATGCGGTCAAGATGGAGAGCCTGCTGGATGCATTTTCCTACGATGAACTGCGTGATTTTGACCGCAGAGTGCGGGATGCAGGCATTGAACCGGAGTATGTGGTCGAGATCAAGATCGACGGTCTTTCGTGCAGCCTCGAGTACGAGAACGGGGAGCTGGTGCGTGCTTCCACCCGAGGCGACGGCGTAGTGGGCGAGGATGTCACTGCCAATGTCCGGGCCATCAAAAAAATCCCGAAGAAGCTGAAGAATGCCCCCGAGTTTCTCGAAGTGCGCGGCGAGGTCTATATGCCCCACGAGGCATTCCGGCATCTCTGCGCCGAGCAGGAATTGCAGGGCGCCGCTCCCTTCAAGAACCCCCGCAACGCCGCTGCCGGTTCGCTGCGCCAGAAGGACGCGAAGATCACCGGGAGCCGGGGCCTCTCGATCTTTGTATTCAATGTCCAGCAGGTGCGGGGCAAGGAGCTGTCCACCCACGCAGAGAGCCTCGATTACCTCAAGAGTCTCGGCCTTCCGGTCTCGCCCCGCTACCATATCGTCCACGACATCGAGGACGCCATCCGGGAGATCGAGCAGATCGGCCAGAACCGCTCAAAGCTCGACTTCGACATGGACGGTGCGGTCATCAAGGTCAATGATTTCGCCCAGCGCGCGCAGATGGGTTCTACCAACAAATTCCCCCGGTGGGCCATCGCCTTCAAGTACCCGCCCGAGGTCAAGGAGACGACCCTGCGCAGCATCGAGGTGGCTGTGGGCCGCACCGGCGTGCTGACCCCGACGGCCTGCTTCGACCCCGTCTTTCTTGCCGGTACGACAGTGGCCCGTGCGACCCTCCACAACGAGGACTTCATCCGCCAGTTCGGGCTTTGCATCGGCGACACCATTCAGGTGCGGAAGGCCGGCGACATCATCCCGGAGGTCATCGGCGTCGTCCACCACCCGGAGGATGCCGCGCCCTACCAGATGCCGGAAGTCTGCCCGTCCTGCGGGGCACCGGTCGTCCATCTTGAGGACGAAGCCGCCCTGCGCTGCGTCAACCCTGAGTGCCCGGCCCAATCTCTGCGCAACATCATCCATTTTGCCTCCCGCGACGCCATGGACATCGACGGTCTGGGCACGGCGGTGGCGACCCAGCTGGTGGACAAGGGCCTTGTCCACTCGGCGGCAGACCTCTATGACCTGACCCTCGAGCAGCTGCTGACGCTGGAAAAATTCAAGGAGAAGAGCGCAACGAACCTTCTCCACGCCATCGAAAATTCCAAGCAGAACAATCTGGACAAGCTGCTGTTCGGTTTTGGCATCCGCAACATCGGAGACAAGGCCGCCGCCCTGCTGGCCGAGCACTTCGGCACGCTGGAAGCCATCCGGGAGGCTGACATCGAAACGATCAGCGAGATCGACGGCTTCGGCGGCGTGATGGGGCAGAGCGTGGTGGAGTTCTTCGCCAAGGACGGCACCACCGACCTTGTCCACCGTCTGGCCGACGTTGGCGTGAACATGACGTGGAAGGGCGAGCCGAAAGGGGATAAGCTGGCGGGCAAGACGCTGGTCGTCACCGGCACCCTTGAGAGCCTCTCCCGCAATGAGGCAGAGGCCCTCATCGTCAAGAACGGCGGCAAGGCCAGCGGTTCGGTCTCCAAGAAAACGGCCTATGTCGTAGCCGGTGCGGCGGCAGGCTCCAAGTTGACCAAGGCGCAGACCCTCGGCGTGCCCGTGCTGACGGAAGCGGAATTCCTCGCTATGCTGCGGGACGAACCGGAAGCTTAACATAAACAGAACAGGCCCAGAGGCCCACGCAGTGGAGAACCGCTGCGTGGGCCTTTTTGCGTTCTAAAAGCGCCGCCGCCGCATACAGTAGGAGCAAGAAGCCAAAGCGACGAGACGGAAGGAGAAACGAGATGGACGAGTATTACCGGGCCGTTCAGGCCCTGCCTGCATGGCTGGCGCGGCCTCTGAGCGCCCTGCCGCCGGACATTGCAGAACAGGTACATGAGATACGCCTTCGGGTAGGCTGCGGGGTGCAGCTGACCATCGGGGGCAGGCCCTGCTGCCCGGCGGGACTGCCCGCTCTGCAAAAGCTCCGGCTGACGCCGTTGCAGATGGAGGAGATCTTCCTCACCCTTTGCAGTGGGTCGGTGCACAGCCACGAGACAGAGATCGCGGCAGGCTATGTCACCCTCGGGTGCGGATGCCGCGCCGGGCTGGCCGGGCGGTTCTACTGCCCGCCGGGGCAGAGCGCCGTTTTGCAGGAGCTGCGCTCGGTCAACATCCGTGTGGCCCGCAGCCGGGAGTTCCCTCTGCCGCAGAAGCTCCGGGATATTTTGCAGCAGCGCTTTGTGGGGATGCTCCTGATGGGGGAGCCGGACAGCGGCAAGACGACCCTCCTGCGGGGCATCGCGCGGGAATTGGCAAGCCGGGAAAGAGCGGTGGCCGTCATCGACGAGCGGCGGGAGATATTCCCCTCGGAGGAAACAGCGGCCCTGCCTCTCGATATCCTCAGCGGCGTGCCGAAGGGGCAGGCAGTGCAGATGGCTCTGCGCACTCTCTCGCCGCAGGTGATATTACTGGACGAGCTGGGCGGGATGGACGAGCTTTATGCCCTCGAACAGGGGCTGTTCAGCGGGGTGGAGTTCATCGCCACCCTCCATGCCGCCAGCTGGGAGGAAGCCGCCCGCCGCCCGCAGGTGCAGTATCTCCAAAAATGCGGTGCGCTCCATGCAGCGGTACTGCTGAAGGGCCGCACCGCGCCGGGCCAGCTGAAAGAGGTGCGGTTCTCATGAAGACGCTGCGGATCGTCGGGGCACTGTTCTGGCTGGGCTGCGGCTGGTGCGCGGGAGATGCAGCCTGCCGGAACGCCCGGCGGCATCTGGAGGCGCTGGAAGAGACGCTCCTGCTCTTGCAGCGGGTCCGGCAGGAGATCGATTACCGCCGCACCGACCTCACCCTGCTGTTCCGCAGGCTGGAACGGGAGGGGGCTGTCCGGGGCGAGAGCTTTCAGGCTCTTTGCCCGCCGCCCGGGCTGACCCGCCCGGAGCGGGACTGCTATACCGAGTGCTTTTCGGGCATTGGACGGGCGGAGGCCGGGCAGGAATGCCAGCGGCTGACGTTTTATCAGGAGCGGTTCAGGGTATTTTTGCGTCAGGCAGAGGAACGCACCCGCCCTCAGCTGGAGCTTTGCCATAAGCTGGGCCTTGCCGCCGGGCTGGCAGCGGCCATCCTCTGCCTATGAAGGGGGAATGTGTATGGAGATCGACCTGATCTTTAAGATCGCGGCCATCGGCATCATCGTCGCGGTGCTCAACCAGCTTCTTATCCGCTCGGGCCGAGAGGATCAGGCGATGATGACCACGCTGGCAGGGCTTGTGGTGGTGCTGTCCATTTTAGTCAAGCAGATCAGTGTGCTCTTCGTCACCATCAAGTCCCTCTTTGCGCTATGAGCGCCCTCACGATGCTGGGGCTTGCGGTGGTGGGAGCCGTCCTGTACACCCTGTTCCAGAAGAGCGCCCCGGCTTTCGGGCTGTTCGTCTCGATGGGGGCGGCAGTCCTCGTGCTGTGGAAGATCAGCACAGCGACCGAGATCGTGCTTGCCGGCCTTGAGAGACTGGAACAGCGGGCAGGCGGCGACGCCTTTTCCTGCCTGCTGCGGTGTACGGGCGTTATCCTGCTGGCCGACTACGCCCGCACACTCTGCGAGGAAGCCGGGGCCGAATCGCTGGCGTGGTGCACGGCATTGGCAGGCCGGGTGCTGGTGCTGGCGGCGGCGTGGCCCCTGCTGGAAGAGATCGGCCAGAAGATCGGGAGCATTGCAGGATGAAATGGGACAAGTTTTTTCGCTTCGGGCTGGCCATACTGTTTTTGTGGACGAGCCTTGCGCTCGCGGCCCCGGCGGCGCGAGCTGCTTCGGATGCGACGCTGCCCGGGAGCGACCTCTGGGAGCCGTATTTACAGCAGAGCCGCATTGATCTGGAGGACGCCGTATCCTCGCCGTGGGAGACGCTGAAAAGCTTTCTGCCCCAGTCCTTTGGGGCAATGGTGCGGCAGACGGCCCGGGACTATACCTCGGTCCTCCTGTTCCTGACACTGACCGCGGTGCTGGGGCTTCTGGCGGGAGAGTGTGCCGACAGCGATCTGCTGGATCTGGCTGCGGCGGGCGGCTGTGGTGTCCTGCTCTGGGGGAATCTGGTGGAAGAGGCACAGACGCTCTGCGCGCAGATGGAGAGCTGGCGCAGCTTTTTGCTGGGCTTTCTGCCCGTCTATGCAGGCGTCCTCACGCTGGGCGGCGAAGCGGCGGCAGGCAGTGCAGCCAGCGGAACGCTGCTGACGGCGCTCTGTTTTCTGGCACAGCTGGCTGCAGCCTTCGTGCAGCCTCTGCTCCACTGTTATCTGATGCTCAGCATGGCCTGCTGCATCAGCGCAGAACCGGCGCTGGGCGTCTTCTGCAAGGGTGTCGGCAGTGCCCTCCGCCAAGCGCTGGGCTGGGCCGGGAAAGTGCTGGTCGCTCTGCTGGGCTTGCAGCGGACTGCGGCGTTCCAGCTGGACCGCTTTTCGCTCCGCACCGGCCAGCTTCTGGCCGGGAGCGTGCCCATCATCGGGCAGACCCTCAGCAGTGCGTCGGAGTCCATCCTTGCAGGGGTGCAGATGCTCAAGAGCGGGCTGGGGCTGGCAGCGCTGTCGGTGCTGGGGGCAGAATTTGTGCCGCTCTATCTGGGGCTGATGATCCAGCTGGCCCTGCTTATGGGATGCAGTCTGCTTTGCAGCCTGACGGGCATCTCGCGCTGCCGCGCCCTGTTCGACTGCTTCGCCGAGGCGGTGCGCTGTATGGCAGCAGCTGTGGCCCTCTTCTTCGGGCTGGCAGCGGCAGGGGTGGCTCTGCTTTTTATGGTAGGAGGTGGTTCGTGATGCAGGCGCTGGAGCGTGCGGCGGCGGTCTTCTGTACAGCCTGTATCTGTGCCGAGCTGGCGGCCCGCTTTGTGGGGCCGGGCTGGGGGCAGAAGTGCATAAAAGCGGTGGCGGGGCTATATATTCTAGTAGCCTTTGCAGATGCCCTGCCCGGCGCAAAAGCCCAGCTCACCGCGCCGAAGCTGCCGCAGGCGGAGACTGCTTCGGTGGGCAGTCTGGAGGATGCCATCCTTGCGCAGACGGAAGAAGAGCTTTCCCGACGATTGGAGGATGCCTGTCTCCGCGAGGCAGGCATCCGGGTGAAACTGCGCATCACCCTATGCCGGACCGCGGAGGGTGTGGCGGCATCCGCCGTGCAGGTCGTCCCGCAGGGCGCCCTCACCGATGCCCGGAAGCAGGCGGTGGAGAAACTGCTGACAGCACAGCTTCAGCTTGAGCCGGAAAGCATATGCTGGGGGGAGGCTGTGCCATGAAAAACAAGCTCTTTTTGCGGCTGAAGGACCTTGTGCAGAAGGAGAACCGCGCCCGGCTGGCGGTCCTGCTGGGGGCTGCGGCGATGCTGCTCCTCCTGCTGTCGGAGCTGTTCACCCCTTCGGAGAAGCCTGCAGCGGCCAGCGCTGCCCCGGCGGATGAGAGCGCCTACCGTCAGCAGCTCGAGCAGCAGCTTTCCGACCTCATCGCGCAGGTGGAAGGTGCAGGGAGGACCACCGTGATGATCACGCTGGAAAGCGGGGAGGAGACCATCTATGCTCTGGACACGCTCTCGGGACAGACCCAGCAACAGCAGACCCATGTGCTGCTGGACGATGGGACGGCGCTGGCACAGACGGTCTGCACGCCCAGAGTGTGCGGAGTGGCTGTGGTATGCGAGGGCGGGGAAGATGTCCGGGTCGCCGTCCGCATCACCGAGCTGGTGGGGGCGCTGCTGGATGTTCCGTCCAACCGCATCTGCGTAGAGCAGCGCCGGGAATGATTTTTTGCAGCTATGAGAACCATGAAATATGCAAGGAGGAGACACGGATGAGAGCTATCACCAAAAATACACGCAGGGTCACTGCGCTGACCCTTGCGGCGGCGCTGGTCGTGGCAGTATACCTCAACTGGCAGTACGCCCGCACCGGCATCGGGGTGGATGAGGAGGCCGTCAACGTCTCGGCGGTGGCCGTGGAGGGAGAGCCGGTGGCTTCGCCCGTCACCGACGGGCTGATGACGGAGGCCGAGGCCGTATCCAGCGCCAACAAGAATTACGGCGAGGCCCAGCTTGTCAGCGTAGCCAACGACGCAGGGGCAAAATTCTTCGAAGAAGCCCGTCTCAAGCGCCAGAAAGCCCACGATGAAGCGATGGACACCATCCAGAAGACTCTCAAGACCTCGGGCCTCTCCGCCGAGGAGAAAAAGGACTGCACCCGGCAGATGACCGCAAACCTCGAGGACCTCAACGCCGAGAACGAGATCGAAACGCTGGTCAAGGCGAAGGGCTTTGCCGACTGCCTCTGCTTTTTGCAGTCCGGCCGGGCAGACCTGACCGTTATGACCTCCGGCGACGCCCTGACCGCGGCACAGGTGGCTCAGATAAGAGACATCGTCCTCAGCAAGAGCGAGGTGACTGCACAGAATATTACTGTGGTGGAAGTGAAGTAAGGTGTTGTATAAAACCGGAGAAAATGGTATAATGGCATCAAAGGTTTTGCAAAGGGCTTTGCCTTTTGCATGGATCGCACAAAATAAAATGGGCGTTCGCTCATTTTGGATGGAGGGCCATAGAATGGATTTACAGAATATGGATCTGAAGGGCGGCAGTCTGCAGATCTCCACGGAGGTCATCGGCAAGATCGCTCGTTGTGCAGCGCTGGAGATCGAGGGCGTGGCAGAAGTGTCCTGCGGCAAGCAGAACCGGAAGGTGAAAGACCTTCTGGAGCGTGCCAACGTCCAGTCGCCCGTCACCGTAGAGATGCGGGATGGCACGGCAGAGATCACTCTGGAAATTGTGGCGGCCTTTGGCGCACGCATCCCGGCTGTGGCCGAGAAGGTGCAGGAGAACGTCAAGTCTGCTGTCCAGAACATGACCAATGTTACGGTCAGCCGTGTTGACCTTGTCATTGCCGGTCTGGCCCCGGCGGCTGAGCCGCAGGCCTGAGCCGAGAACGAAAACGAAAACAAAGATGCGGTCAGCCTTCCCGCAAAAGGGAAGGCTTTGCCGCTGTGAGAGGAACATTATGGAAAATATTCTGCCCCGCCGTGAAGCACGCGAAAATGCATTTCTGCTGGCATTTTCTCAGACCTTTGGTGACATCCCCCTGCAGGAGGCTCTGGATAACCACCACGAGTGCGACGAAGAGCACCCCGTGGATGTGTTCGGACAGCGTCTGCTGCGGGCCTACTACGAGCACTCCGCCGAGGTGGATGACCTCATCAGCGCCCATCTGCGCAACTGGACGATGGAGCGTCTGCCCCGCGTGAGCCTGACTGTGCTTCGTCTGGGTCTGGCCGAGATGCTGTACGGCGATGAGAAGAAGCCCGGCGTCGTCATCAACGAGGCCGTCGAGCTGACCAAAAAGTATGGCGCAGACGAGGATTATCAGTTCGTCAACGGTCTGCTGGGCACTGTGGCACGGGAACAGGGTCTGGACGCAGAGTCCGAGCAGCTGTGAGCAGTTATACACTGGGCATCGACACCAGCAACTATGCAACCTCTCTGGCCGTCTTTGATACAGCCGGAGAGGTTGTTTGCGCAAAAAAGCGTTTTCTTCCGGTCAAGGAGGGCCAGCTTGGCCTGCGCCAGAGCGATGCGCTGTTTCATCACACGGCGGCTCTGCCTGCGATGATGGCAGAGCTGGGCGGCGAATTCGATTTGACGAAGATCAGCGCCGTGGGCGTGTCGGAAAAACCTCGTCCGGTGGAGGGCAGCTATATGCCCTGCTTTCTGGCAGGTGTCAGCGCCGCTGAGGCATTCGCTTTGGCCCGGGGGATCCCTCTTGTCCGCACGACCCATCAGCAGGGCCACGCGGCGGCGGCACTGTTTGCCGCCAAAGGGGAGACACTTTTCCGCGAGAAAACGCTGCTCTTCCACATCTCCGGCGGCACCACCGACCTTCTCCTCTGCGATGAGGTGAAGCATATCGAGACGCTGGGCACAAGCTCCGACCTCTACGCCGGACAGGCAGTGGACCGTGTGGGCGTCAAGCTGGGCTTTGGGTTCCCGGCTGGCGCGGAGGTCTCCCGTCTGGCCGCAGAATGTGAGGAGACCATCAAGCCGAAATCCAGCGTCCGAGGGATGGAATGCAGCCTTTCCGGTCTGGAGAACCAGTGCAACGCCCTGCTGGCGGCGGGCAAAAGCCCCGCCTATGTCTGCAAATACTGTCTGCTCTGCGTGGCGGATACGGTGGTCAGGATGACCAAAGCTGCCCAGAAGGAATATCCCGGGCTGACGGTGGTCTGCGCAGGCGGCGTCATGAGCAGCGACATCATCCGCAGCTGGGTGCAGCAGCGCCTTCCGCAGGTGTATTTTGTGCCCGGACAGTATTCCAGTGACAACGCCATCGGCGTGTCCATTCTTGCGGCACGGGAGGCCGGTCTATGGCTGAAGTGATCTCTGTCTCTGCCCTGAACCAGTACGTCAAGACCCTGCTGGATGCAAACGACATCCTGTTTGATCTGGCGCTGCGGGGCGAGATCGCAAACTTTGTACAGAATGCCCGCAGCGGCCACTGCTATTTCTCTCTTCGGGACGCAGCTGCCAGCGTCAAGGCGGTGATGTTCCGCTCGGATGCAAGACGGCTCGGCTTCCGGCCCGAGGAAGGCATGAAGGTGGTCGTACGCTGCCGTGCTACTCTTTACGAGCGGGACGGCGCGTTTCAGGTCTACGTCAACGAGATGTTCCCGGACGGCATCGGCGCGGCGCAGCTGGCCTTTGAGCAGCTGAAAGCCAAGCTCGAGCAGGAGGGACTTTTCGCGGCAGAGCATAAAAAGTCTCTGCCCGCTTACCCCAAATGCATCGGCATCGTCACCAGCAAGACCGGTGCGGCACTGCAGGACATCCGCAATGTCATCAGCCGACGCTGGCCGGCAGCAAGGCTATTGCTCTGCCCGGTCAGCGTGCAGGGCTTTGAGGCCGCGCAGCAGGTCGCCGACGCCATCGGGCGGCTGGACCGGAGCGGGAAAGTGGACGAGATCATCGTGGCCCGGGGCGGCGGCAGCCGGGAAGACCTCTGGGTCTTCAACGCCGAGGTCATCGCCCGGGCGGCGTACCGCTGCAAAGTGCCGCTCATCAGCGCCATCGGACACGAGATCGACTTTACCATTCTGGATTTCGTGGCGGACCGCCGTGCACCGACGCCGTCGGCAGCGGCAGAGCTGGCGGTGCCCGACCGCGCAGAGCTTCTGCGGGTGCTGCTCCAGCTGGAACAGCGCTGTCAGAGCACCTTGCAGAGCCGTTTTGCTGCGGCATCGGGGCGTCTGGAAAGGGCCGGGCAGCAGCTTTCCCGCGATATGACCCGCCGGACACTCACAGCCGGGCAGACAAAGCTTGAGGCATACCAAAAAGAGCTTGAGGATGCAGCCCGGAGCGGCATCCAGAAGCGAACAAATCAGCTTCGTCATGCTGCCGCGTTGGCCGACTCCCTCAGCCCCTACCGGGTGCTGGGGCGCGGCTACGCGATGGTATACGACAGCAAAAACAGGCTGTGCAGCGCGGACGCCCTTTCTACGGGCGACCGGATCACCCTGCGCGGCGCAGCGCATACGGCAGAATGTACGGTCTTGTCCGTGGAGGAACTGAATGAGAGCACCCAAAAGCTTTGAGGACGGCATGGCCCGTCTGGAAACCATCCTGAGCCAGATGCAGAGCGAGGAGACGACCCTTACGGAGTCGGTCAAGCTTTATGCAGAAGCGGCTTCGCTGATGGAATACTGCCATGCTGCGCTGGAAAAGGCGTCGCTCCAGATGGAGGAGATCGACGCTGCCCGCAGCGAAAAGGCAGAGGCAGAACCCAAAGAATCATAACAGCCCGCAGGGAGGAATCATAATGGAGAGCACCGAGTATAAAAAGCAGTACGGCGAATATCTGGCCCGTGCAGAAGAAGCACTGAACCGGGCGTGCGAGCGCTATCTGCCCGAGGAGTCTGAGGTCTGCCGTGCGGCACGCTACAGCCTGATGGGCGGCGGCAAACGCATCCGGGCCGTGCTGGTGCTGGCCGTGTGCGATATGCTCCACGGCAGCGCCGAGGCGGCGGAACAGTTTGCAGCGGCCGTTGAAATGCTGCACTGCTATTCGCTCATCCACGACGACCTGCCCTGCATGGACAATGACGATATGCGCCGGGGCAAGCCCTCCTGCCATAAGGCATTCGGAGAGTCTACTGCCATGCTGGCGGGCGATGTGCTGCTGACGGAGGCCTTCGAGGCTGTGGCCGGTGCGCCTGCTCCGGCATCGGTCTGCGTCCGCGCAGCACAGGCGCTCGGCGCAGGAGCCGGGAGCCGGGGCATGGTGTATGGACAGGAGCTTGACCTGAAATACGAGGCGCTCGCCGCTACGGAAGAACAGCTCCGCCTCATCCACCGCCACAAGACGGGGGCGCTCATCAATGCGGCCATCCAGATGGGCGGCGCGGCGGCACAGGCCGACGAGGCCCAGCGCAAAGCGCTGGAAGCCTACGCCTACGGCATCGGCCTAGTGTTCCAGATCGTGGACGATGTGCTGGATGTGACCAGCACCGCCGAGCAGCTGGGCAAGCCCATCGGCAGCGACAGCGAGAACGGTAAGACGACCTTCGTCACCCTGTTCGGCGCGGACGGAGCGATGCAGCTGGCGGAGAAACTGAACGATGAGACCTGTGCGGCGCTGCATGACACATTCGGCGAAAAGAGCGCTTTTCTGGAGCAGCTGGCCCGCACGCTGCTGGCCCGCCGCAGCTGAGCATCGTGTCTGGGACGATAGGGCAGATGCGGCGCTTATGACGTCGGCTGCGGGAATGCGATAAAATTCAAGAAGGAGAACAAACAATGCAACTGATCAAGGAATTGTTCTCGGTCAACGAGATACTGACGGTCTCCATCGTAAGCTGGTTCGTCGCACAGGTGCTGAAGACGATCATCAACTTCATCCTGCTGGGCAAATTCCAGCTCGAACGGATGTGGGGCGATGGTGGTATGCCCAGCGCCCACAGTGCCACGGTCTGTGCGATGGTCATTGCCGCCGCCCGCAGCGAGGGCATCAGCTCGGCCATCTTTGCAGTGGCCAGCGTAGTCGCCATCATCACCATGCACGATGCAATGGGCGTGCGCCACGAGACCGGCGAACAGGCAAAGGTGCTCAACCAGATGATCGAGGAGTGGATCGACATCAGCGAAAAAAACGCTCCCTTTCTGCAGAATATGCATCTGAAGGAGATGGTCGGACACACGCCGCTGCAGGTCATGGCAGGCATGGTCGTCGGCGTCGTCGTCGGCTTTTTGTATCCGATGCACCTCTAATAAGAAGTTGTTTTCATAAGCAGTGCGCCCCATCCGGGCGGTGTTTCAGGAGACCGCCCTGCCTGCAAAAATGACTTCTGTGTTGAAATTATCCGGAATTTGAAATGTGAGGAGGACGGTCACTTTATGCATCCTTCACTGCTTCAGAATATTTCACAGCCAAGTGACCTGAAGCGCTTGAACAGTGCGCAGATCCAGCAGCTCTGCGGGGAAATTCGTCAATTCCTGCTGGACAGCGTATCCAAAACGGGCGGACATCTTGCTTCCAACCTCGGCGCAGTCGAGCTGACGGTCGCGCTCCATCGCATCTTTGAGACCCCCCGGGATGCGTTCGTTTTCGATGTGGGCCATCAGTGCTACACCCACAAACTGCTGACCGGACGGTACAGGCGCTTCGGCACCCTGCGGCAGCTGGACGGCCTTTCGGGTTTCCCGAACCCGAATGAGAGCGTTCACGATGCTTTTATCGCCGGGCACGGCAACACCGCCCTCTCGGTCGCCATCGGCATCGCATGGGCCAAAAAGCTCAAGGGTGAGCCGGGCCATGTGGTGGCCATCATCGGCGATGGTGCCTTTACCGGCGGCATGGTCTACGAGGGAATGAACAACATCGGAAAGCTGGACAATCTGATGGTCATTTTGAACGACAACAAGATGTCCATCTCTCACAATGTCGGCGCACTGGCAGGGTATCTGGGCCATCTGCGCACCACGACCCGTTATTTCACGGCAAAGGAGAATGTCAACAGCTTTCTGAGCGGGGTGCCGCTCGTCGGTGCGCCCATCAAGACTGCCCTGCAAAACAGCAAAAAAGTGGTGCGTCGGGCCATGTATCACTCCACGATCTTCGAGGACATGGGGTTCCATTATTTCGGCCTCATCGACGGCCACAACGAGCCGGAGCTGGAGCGCATCCTGCAGACGGTCTGTGCCCAGCCCGGGCCGACGCTGCTCCATGTTGTGACAAAGAAGGGCAAGGGCTATGCCCCGGCGGAGTCGAATCCCGGCAACTATCATGGCGTCTCGAAGTTCGATCTGGCAGGCATCCCCGACCCGGAGATCGCCCCGGCGGAGTCGTTCTCGAATGCCTTTGGCCGTGCGCTCAGTGAGGCCGGAGATGCGGACGATACCCTCTGTGCCATCACGGCAGCGATGAAATATGGCACTGGTCTGCAATTTTTCAGCCACGCCCACCCGGAGCGCTTCTTTGACGTCGGGATGGCTGAGCAGCACGCCGTGACCTTCGCCGCCGGCCTTGCCAGCAAGGGGATGCTGCCGGTGGTCTGCATCTATTCGACCTTCCTGCAGCGTAGCTATGACCAGATCATCCACGATGTCAGCCTGCTGCGGGAGAATGTTGTCTTTGCCGTTGACCGCGCAGGTTTTGTGCCCGGCGATGGGGAGACCCATCAGGGCATCTACGACCCGGCCTTCCTCAGTCAGGTCGGAATGCCAATCTACTCGCCCTCGAACTATGAGGAGCTGCGGTACTGGCTGGCCATCCTGCTGCGGCATGAGATGCAGGGGCCTCGGGCCATCCGCTACCCCCGCGGCGGCGAGAGCAAGGTCTTGGCCGGATACGGCTGCACGGGCAGGGAGTACGACAAGCTCGTCTCTCTGCCGGGTGCAAAGACTGCTCTGGTGAGCTATGCGGATGAGGTGGAGGATGCCCTTGCCGCCGCAGAGCTGCTGGCAGAAGAGGGTATCCCCTGCGATGTGTATAAGCTGGTCCGCATCTTTCCGTTCGGGAAAGAGCTGGTGCAGGAGCTTTCGGCCTACTCCATCGTCCTGATGGCAGAAGAGTGCGCAGCCTGCGGCGGCATCGGCGAACATCTGGCCCGCGCTCTGCAGGATGCAGGCTGGTGCGGCCGGTACATCCACCGCGCGGTGAGGGAGCTGAGCCTGCCCCACGCGACGGTGCCCCAGATCAAGCAGGCGACCGGACTGGATGCGGTGCATCTGGCCGAGGCCGTGCAGGCGGCAGACCCGAAAGGAGAGAAAACACTTTGAAAATTCGTTTGGACCAATATCTGGTGCAGCACGGTATGATCCAGAGCCGTGAGCGCGCCAAGGCTCTCATCATGGCCGGTGTCGTCTTCGTCAACGAGCAGAAGGTGGACAAGGCTGGTGAGATGATAAAGGAAGATGCCAAGGTCGAGGTGCGCGGCCACGACATCGGATACGTCAGCCGGGGCGGACTCAAGCTGGAAAAGGCGATGCAGTGCTTCCCGCTGACCCCTCGCGGCAAAGTCTGTATGGACATCGGTGCGTCCACAGGCGGCTTTACCGACTGTATGCTGCAGAACGGTGCCGTCAAGGTCTATGCCGTGGACGTGGGATACGGCCAGCTGGCATGGAGCCTGCGCACCGACGAGCGTGTCGTGAATATGGAGCGGACCAACATCCGCAATGTCACGCCGGATATGCTGGCCGAACCAGTGGAGTTTTTCAGCGTGGACGTGTCTTTTATCTCGCTGCATCACATCTTTCCGGTGGCGCAGGCCATCACGACGCCGGACGCGATGGGCGTCTGTCTGGTCAAGCCCCAGTTCGAGGCAGGCCGTGAGAAGGTGGGCAAGAACGGTGTCGTCCGTGACCCTGCCACCCACCGCGAGGTGCTGCACAACGCCATGGGCTATGCCGCCGCAAACGGCTTCGTTGTGCGGGGGTTGGATTTCAGCCCAGTCAAAGGCCCGGAGGGGAACATCGAGTATCTGATGTTCGTCCAGAAGAGCGAGCAGCCCGGCGTGCTGGATGATTCCGTCGCCGAGCAGGTCGTGGCCGCAAGCCATAGCTCGCTGGACAAATAAATCGGCTGGGAGACGTCATATGACCGTTTACATTTCGCCAAACCCCGGCAAAGAGCAGGCGGTGGCCACCGCCCAGCGGGCAGCGCAGCTCCTGCTGATGCAGGGGGCCACCGTCCTGATGCGGGATGACCTGAACGAAACCTGCTGCGCCGATGGGGTGCAGTACCTTCCGCTGGAAGAGTGCCTCCCGCGTACCGATGTTATCCTGACCATCGGCGGCGACGGCACCATCCTGCATGAGGCGAACCTTACGCTTCAATACCAGAAGCCCATCCTCGGCATCAACATCGGCCGCTGCGGCTTCCTTGCCACCTGCGAGGTGGATGAAATGGAGGAAAAACTTGCGGCGCTGGTGCGGGGCGAATATCTGCTGGACAGCCGGATGCTGCTCTATGTGCGGGTGCTGGGCGAAGAGAACTGGGAGGGCCATGCCCTCAACGACGTGGTCGTGACCAAAGGCCGCCTGCAGCAGGCCATCGATTTCAGCATCTACTGCGACGACATCCTTGTAGAGCATTATCGCGGAGACGGCGTCATCGTAGCGACGCCCACCGGCTCTACGGCCTATTCACTGGCGGCAGGCGGGCCGATCCTTGACTCGCAGACCAAGGGCATTGTCGTCACGCCCATCTGCCCCCACAGCCTGACCAGCCCGGCAATGGTCTTTGCACAGGAGCGGAAGATCAACATCTGTGTCGGGCAGGTGGTGGACAACGAAGTGTTCCTGAGCTGCGATGGTGCGGCGGAATATCCGCTCAGCGCCGGTTCGACGGCAGAGATCCGCCTTTCGGACCAGATCGTACAGCTCGTCACCTTCAGCAGGGCGGATCAGTTTCAGGCCATCGACCAGAAGCTGCGCAGCCGGAGATAACAACAAGAGGAGGCAAGGAATATGGGCCGAAACAATCCAGCTGAGTCAAAAGGCAAGGCGGAACGTCAGCAGACGATCCTCCGCCTGATCCAGGAGAACCCCATCAGCCGTCAGGAGGTGCTGCTCGAGCACCTGCGTCAGGAGGGCTTCGAGGTGACGCAGGCGACTATTTCCCGGGACATCCGGGAAATGTGTCTCGTCAAAGCCGCCACCGCAGACGGCTACCGCTATGTTTCCAGCCACAACGAAAGCCTCAACCCCAAGATGCAGGGCCGGTTCGAGACGATCTTCCGCGAGTCGGTGCTGGGTGTGGATTTTGCCGGGCATGTCGTGCTGGTAAAATGCTATTCCGGCATGGCGAACGCCGCCTGTGAAGTGTTCGACGCCCTGAAGTGGAAAAATGTCGTCGGCACCCTTTCTGGCGATGATACGTTCCTGATCGTGGCCCGTTCGGAGCGGGACGCCAAGACTATCTGTTCGGAACTGACCCGTCACATCGGGCAGAAATAAACGCGGGAGTGAAACTATGCTGAGCAGCCTGCAGATCGAAAATGTTGCAGTTATCCAGAAAGCCAATGTCCATTTTGAAAAGGGCCTCAACGTCCTGACCGGTGAGACGGGCGCAGGCAAATCCATCCTCATCGACTCCATCAACGCTATTCTGGGTAACCGCGCCTCCAAGGATCTCGTGCGCACCGGTGCGGCCAAGGCTGTCATCCGGGCTGCATTTGAGGATGTGCCGCCTGCCGTCCTTGACAGTCTGGAAAAGGCAGGCTACGAGCGCTCTGAAGCGCTGCTGCTCAGCCGCGAGATCACCGCCGAGGGCAAGAGCACCTGCCGCATCAACGGGATGCCTGCCACCGCCGCTGTCCTGCGGGAGCTTTGCGGCGGACTTATCAACATCAATGGCCAGCACGACTCGGTGGGTCTGCTGAACCCGGCCCGGCATGAGGGCATTCTGGACGCTTACGCCCAGAACAGCGCGGAATATCAGGCATACTATGCCATCTATCGGGAGCTGGTGGGGGTCAAGAAAACGCTGGACGCCATGATCACCGACGAGGGCGAAAAGCAGCGCCGCATCGACCTGCTGAGCTATCAGGTGCAGGAGATCGACGATGCGGCGTTGACGGCAGGGGAGGAGCAGACGCTGGAAAGCCGCCGCAAGGTGCTGGCGAATGCTTCCACCATCCGGGACCGCATTGCCCAGTGTTACGCGCTGCTCTCGGGCGGTGACGAAGCCCCCGGTGCCGTTGACCTTCTGGGCGAAGCCTCCAACGCCGTGGATGCAGCGGCCCAGCTCGACGGAGAGCTGTCTGCCGGTGCGGGCCAGCTGCTCGACCTCTATTACACCGCAAAGGATGTCGCCGCCGACCTCATCGGCCGTCTGGACGCTTACGACACCAACGACGCAGAGCTGGACGAGATCGAGCAGCGCATCGATCTCATCTACAAGCTCCGGCGGAAATACGGCGATACAGTAGAGGACATCCTCGCGTTTGGCGAGCGGGCACGGCAGGAGCTGGAGATGATACAGTCCTCGCAGGAGAGGGTGGAGCATCTGCAGAAGGAGCAGCGCCGTCTCTATACCCTTGCGCGGGAAAAGGCGGAGCTTCTGACCCAGACCCGGCTGAAGGCGTTTGAAGAGCTGAACAAGCGCATCTCTGACACATTGGACTTTCTGAATATGCCGGGCGTGCGGATGACGCTCCGCCATACGCGGGGGCCGCTGGCCAGTCACGGACAGGACAGCATCGAGTTTTATATCTCCACGAACCCCGGTGAAGCCCCGAAGCCTCTGGCAAAGATCGCCTCAGGCGGCGAGCTGAGCCGTATCACCCTCGCCATCAAGAATGCGATGGCCGACAAGGACGCTGTGCCGACCGTCATCTACGACGAGATCGACAGCGGCGTTTCCGGCAAGGCGGCCAGCCGCATCGGTGAGGTGCTGCGCCAGAGTGCCGAGGGTCATCAGATCCTTTGCATCACCCACACGGCCCAAATCGCTGCGCTGGCAGACTGCCATCTGCTCATCCAGAAGAACATCACGAATGAGCGTACCTATACCGAGATCCACCCGCTGGACGAGAATGGACGGGTGGAGGCGCTGGCCCGCCTCATCTCCGGCGACCATGTCACGGAGCTTTCGCTGGCCAACGCCCGGGAAATGCTGGGCTGGAGCGCCGGGAAATAAGCAGGCGCTTTTGTGCTTGACATTCCCACGGGGATGTGCTAAACTGAATCTCGTTGAAAGGCGAAGATGGGAACCGAGTACCCTGATGCGCTCTGCCCAGAGAGGCCCCGGCTGGTGAAAGGGGCTGCGGAGACGCAGGTGAAATACCTCCCGGAGCTGCAGGCTGAACGACGAGTAGGCTGTGCCGCGTGCGAGCGTTACAAACGCAGGAGTGTCACTCTACTCTGGGGTGTGCACTCGTGAGGCCGTCTCTGTGAAGAGGCGGCAAACAGAGGTGGTACCGCGAATTTTATCGCCCTCTGCCAATTTATTTTGGCGGAGGGCGTTTTGTTTTTCCCTCTGCCCGACAAAACAGGAGGAAATTTCTTATGACTCTGTACGAAGAACTGAAAGCCCGCGGTCTGGTGGCCCAGATCACCGATGAGGAGATCATCGACCTTATCAACAACGGCAAGGCTACCTTCTACATTGGCTTCGACTGCACCGCCGACAGCCTGACCGCCGGACATTTCATGGCCCTGACCCTGATGAAGCGCCTGCAGATGGCAGGCAACAAGCCCATCGCCCTCATCGGCGGCGGCACCACTATGATCGGCGACCCCTCCGGCCGCACCGATATGCGCAAGATGCTGACCAAGGAGGACATTGCCCACAACGCTGCCTGCTTCAAGAAGCAGATGGAGAAGTTCATCGACTTCTCTGAGGGCAAGGCCTTGATGCTGAACAATGCCGACTGGCTGCTGAACCTGAACTATGTCGAGCTGCTGCGCGATGTGGGCGCCTGCTTCTCCGTCAACAATATGCTGCGTGCCAAGTGCTACGAGCAGCGCATGGAGAAGGGCCTGTCCTTCCTTGAGTTCAACTACATGATCATGCAGAGCTACGACTTCTACTATATGTTCCAGCACTACGGCTGCAATATGCAGTTCGGCGGCGATGACCAGTGGAGCAATATGCTGGGCGGCACTGAGCTGATCCGCCGCAAGCTGGGCAAAGATGCCTATGCCATGACCATCACCCTGCTGACCGATTCTCAGGGCAAGAAGATGGGTAAGACCGCCGGCAATGCCGTCTGGCTCGACCCCAACAAGACCAGCCCCTTCGAGTTCTATCAGTACTGGCGCAACGTCGGCGATGCAGATGTCATGAAGTGCATCCGGATGCTGACCTTCCTGCCGCTGGAGCAGATCGATGAGATGAGCACCTGGAAAGATCAGCGCCTCAACGAAGCCAAGGAGATCCTTGCCTTCGAGCTGACCAAGATGGTCCACGGCGAGGAGGAGGCCAACAAGGCGCAGAACGCAGCCCGCGCACTGTTCAGCGGCGCTGCCGGAGATACCGAGCATATGCCCGGCACCCAGCTGACCGAGGCCGACCTGACCGATGGTGCCATCGGCATCCTGACCCTGATGGTCAAGGCTGGTCTGGCTGCTTCCAACGGCGAGGCCCGCCGTCTGGTCGTGCAGGGCGGCGTTCTGGTGGATGGCGAAAAGGTCGCTGCCCCCACGGCAAGCTTTACCGCCGAGCAGCTGTCCAAGGGTATCGTCATCAAAAAGGGCAAGAAGGTCTACCACAAGGTGAGCCTGTAAGCTTCTGGTAAAACAATAGCCCCGGCTGTCTTCTCTCTGTGACAGGAGAGGGGACAGCCGGGGCTTTTTCATACAAAAATCTCCCCTGTCCCGCACAGGACAAGGGAGACTCGTTTTTATTCAGGTCACAGCTCGTAAGCCTTCTTCAGGACTTCATAGGCAGCATCCTCATTCTCAGAACGGACGAGCAGGGAAATGTCAAGGTCGCTGGTAGTGATAAGCAGCACCTCGATGCCTGCCATTGCCAGAGCGTTCAGGGCACGCGCGGCAACACCGCAGCTGGTGACCATCTCTTCTCCGAAGAGGTTCAGCTTGGAGTAGCCCACGCTGATGAGGGGAGAGGCCTTGGCATCCTTGTCGAGATTCGCGGCAGAGATGGCCTTCATCACCAACGGCAGATCACTGCTGGATGCCGTGAAGCTGAAGTCCATGCTGGTACCGTGGGGGGCGCTCTGGCTGATCATATCCACCACAACGCCGGTGTCGGCGAAGATCTGCAGATAACGAGCCATCGTGTTGCCCTTGAACTCAGCATCCTGCACGCTGATCATCATCAGGCTCGGCTCGATATTGATTTTGGAAACACCGTACATAGTAAACACTCCATTCTGCCCATCGGGCGTTCTGATTCAAACTTTATGCAAGCTCCAAAAATTCGCTGTTGATGTAGGTCTGTGCCGTCTGACGGATGTAATCGTATCCGAAGTTTGGGTAGGCAGCGCGGACGCCATGGGCCTTTGCAAGCTCCGGCGTATAATCCCGGAACAGATAGGTGCGGACGTTGGACTTTCCGGCGTCATAGTGGGTCACTGTCACATGGAGCTTCGGGCCGCGCACCGCGCAGCGGACGCTGCCGTCCGGCTCGACGGTCTGCTCCAGATCCAGTGTCAGGACCGCGCCGATGAGCTGGTCGGGCTTGCTCTGGGTGGTCAGGAAATTTCCCAGCGAATAGGCCACAAAGACGTTCCGCCCATCGGCTGCGGTGCGCCATTCGGCGTCCTGCAGAACGTGCGGGTGGGTGCCGATGATCACATCCGCGCCCCAGTCGGCCAGAGACTGAGCTAAGGTGCGCTGTGCCTGCGTGATGTTGTGGCTGTCCTCGACGCCCCAGTGTACGCCGACCACCACAAAATCGGCCGCCTGCCGGGCCGCCCGCACCTGCTGCTCCATGACATCCTGCTGGCTGGTGTAGATGATGTTTGCGGTCATCTTGCTGTTCCGGGGGATGCCGTTGGTGTGCTCAGTGTAGGAGAGGTACGCGATCTTTACGCCGTCCACGGTTTGGATGGGGATGCGGCCATAGTCCGCCTCGCCCTTCCACAGGCCGGTGGTGATCACATCCTCGGGCATCGTCTCCCAGAACCGGAGGGTGGCGGCAATGCCCGCAGCCCCCTTGTCGTAGGTGTGATTGTTCGAGAGGCTGAACACCCGGAAGCCTGCCCGGTAAAGCGCTTCGGCGCACTCACCGGGAGTCGAGAAGCAGGGGTAGGTAGAGGGCGCAAGCTCTTTGCTGCAGAGCGTCTCCTGATTGATCCAGTTGATGTCCTGCTGTGCATAGAAATCAAGCAGATTCGCGTAGCAGTAATCGAAGCTGTATCCTTCGCCCTCTGCAGCCCGCCGGGCAGCCTGCGAATAGATGGGTGCATGGATGAGGTTGTCCCCTGTAGCCGAGAAGCGCAATGTCGTGACGACAGGCTGCGGCTCAGGCACAACAAGCTCCTCCGAAACAGCAGGGGACTCCGCCTCCGTTGCCGGAGGAATTGCATCCACGATGCGGCGGGGCCAGAGGCGCAGAGAGAGCAGCGCCGATACGGCCACCAGCAGGACCCCCAGTGTGTACAGGGTGACGCTCTTATGCGAGGTGTGCTTTTGGGCGGAACGCCGACGGCGGGGAGGGGCTGCGTGCTTTGCGTGCTTGGCCATAGGCTCGTCTCCTGACGCACGATACCGTGCCTTATGATGCCATGCGCAGAACAGCTTACATCTCTGCGATCATGTTACTCATATTGTACAGGCCCGGCTCCTTTTTTGCAAGGTAAACGGCAGCATTTATCGCGCCATTTGCAAAAATATTGCGGGAGTATGCCGTGTGGCGGAGGGTGATGACCTCGTCCGGGCCGCAGAACAGCACCTCGTGGTCACCCACGATGCTGCCGCCGCGCACGGCGCTGATGCCGATCTCCTTGGGGTCGCGCTTCTGACGGACGGCAGAACGATCATAGACGTAGTGGTAAGCGCCGTTGTTCTCCTCATTGATGGCGTCGGCCAGCATCAGAGCCGTGCCGCTGGGAGCGTCCAGCTTGTTGTGATGGTGCTGCTCGACGATCTCGATGTCATAGTTCGCACCCAGAATGGCCGAAGCGCGCTTGCACAGCTCGGACAGGACATTGATGCCCATGGACATATTGGCACTCTTGAACACCGGGATGCTGCGGGAGAGCTGGACGATCTTCAGCTGCAGCTCCTCGGACAACCCGGTGGTGCAGACCACGATGGGCAACTTGTGAGCCTCGCAGTAGGGCAGTGCCTTCTCGACTGCCGCCGGGGCGCTGAAGTCGATGACGACATCGCCTTTGCCGTCCAACTTGTCCAGACTGTCGTATACAGGGATGCCGTTCAGCTCGCCGTCCTTCATGTCGATACCGGCCACGACGCGGCAATCCTCCCGCTGGGCGATCATCTCGCACAGCACATGGCCCATCCGGCCGCCGATGCCCTGAATGATAATATCGGTCATTGTCAATATCCTCTTTTTTCTCATACGGCAAAATGCCCGGAACACACTGCGCCGGGCATTCTGCACATAAAATCGTTTATTCCTTGATGACTCCCGCAGCCTGCAGGGCCTGCTCGATCTGCTCCTTGTGAGCGTCGCTCGGCTCCACGAGGGGCAGGCGGCACTCACCGGCCTCCCAGCCCAGCACGTTCATGGCATACTTGACCGGGATGGGGTTGACCTCACAGAAGAGAGCGTCACACAGCGGCAGCATCTCCAGCTGCAGTGCGCGGGCTTTTGCCGTGTCGCCGTCGAACCATGCCTTGCAGCAGTTGTGCACCAGCTCCGGCTTGACGTTGGAGACGACGCTGATGACACCCTTGCCGCCCAGAGACAGCAGAGGCACCACCTGATCGTCGTTGCCGGAGTAGATGTTCAGTTCGTCGCCGCAGAGGGCTGCGATCTTCGCCACCTGACCGATGTTGCCGGAGGCCTCCTTGATGCCGTTGATGAGGGGGTGCTTGCTCAGCTCCTTGGCCGTCTCGGGGGCGATGTTCAGGCCGGTGCGGGAGGGCACATTGTACAGGATGACCGGGATACCGCCGGCCTCAGCCATTGCGGTGAAGTGGGCCACAAGACCGGCCTGAGAGGTCTTATTGTAGTAGGGCGTCACCAGCAGCAGGGCGTCCGCACCGCAGGCAGCAGACTTTGCGGCCAGAGCACAGCCGTGGTCGGTATCGTTAGAACCGGCACCGGCGATGACCGGCACACGGTGGTTTACGAGATCCACGGTGTACTTGATGGCGGCCAGCTGCTCTTCGTCGGTCATGGTAGAGCATTCACCGGTGGTGCCGCAGATGACGATGGCGTCGGTGCCGCGGGCGATCTGATCCTCAACGATGCGGCCCAGCTCGTCAAAATTGATGCTGCCGTCCTCGTACATCGGGGTGATGATGGCAACACCTGCACCGGTAAAAACAGGATTCTTCATAGCAAAAACTCCTTTGCAGCGCGTTGGTTCTCAAAAACGCGCAGATCAATCGAAATAGCCCTTGGCTGCCAGCAGCTCGGCCAGCAGCACAGCTCCGCCTGCCGCACCGCGCAGGGTGTTGTGGCTCATGCAGGCAAACTTGTAGTCGAACAGGGTATCTTCCCGCAGACGGCCGATGCAGACCGCCATGCCGTGCTCGGTGTTGCGGTCCAGCTTGGGCTGGGGACGGTCGTTCTCCTCAAAGTAGTGGAGGAACTGTTTGGGTGCGCTGGGCAGCTCCAGCTCCTGTGCGGGACCGCGAAACTCCGCCCATGCCTTGAGGATCTCTTCCTTGCTGGGCTTCTTCTCGAAGCTCACGAAGACAGCGGCGGTGTGGCCGTCGGAGACCGGCACACGGAAGCACTGAGCGGTGATGACCGGCTTTTCAGCGTTGACGATCTGGTCGCCCTCGATGTGTCCCCACAGCTTGAGCGGCTCGCGCTCGCTCTTCTCTTCCTCGCCGCCGATGTAGGGGATGACGTTGTCAATGATCTCGGGCATCCGGTCGAAGGTCTTGCCTGCGCCGGAGATGGCCTGATAGGTACAGACCAGCGCCTTGCTGACACCGAAATCCTTCATCAGGGGATGCAGGGCGGGGACATAGCTCTGCAGGCTGCAGTTGGACTTGACCGCGATAAAGCCGCGCTTGGTGCCCAGACGCTTGCGCTGAGAGGGGATAATCTCGATGTGGTCGGCGTTGATCTCCGGCACGACCATCGGGACGTCCGGGGTGAAGCGGTTGGCGCTGTTGTTGGAGACGACGGGGCATTCTGCCTTAGCGTAAGCCTCCTCCAGAGCCTTGATCTCGGCCTTGGGCATATTGACGGCGCAGAAGATGAAGTCCACCTGAGAGGCGACCTCCTCCACCTTGGAGGCATCCAGCACGACCATCTTCTTGACGCTCTCCGGCATCGGAGTGGTCATAGCCCAGCGGGAGCCGACGGCTTCCTCATAGGTCTTCCCGGCGCTCCGGCCGGAAGCTGCCAGAGTCGTCAGCTTGAACCAGGGGTGATCTTCGAGCAGAGTAACGAAACGCTGGCCCACCATACCGGTCGCACCGACAACGCCCACTTTATACTGTTTATCCATTTCCAGCACCTTTCCTTTCAAAAAAAGCAAATTCACATAAGACCCCGCTTGCAAAGCAGACGTCTATGCAATATAATAGATACCGTCTATACAGATTTTATGATAACATTGATACGGTATTCGTGTCAATCATCGGAAAGGCAAATGCTAAGTATGTTAAAAAGAGATTTTTGGTATGATTTACCCAAAGAGCTGATCGCACAGGAGCCTGCGTGCCCCCGCGACGCGGCCCGGCTGATGGTTTTGAACCAGAAGGATGACAGCATCCAGCACCGCATCTTCCGCGATCTGCCCGAATACCTTGAGCCGGGCGACCTGCTGGTGGTCAACAACTCCAAAGTCCTGCCGGCCCGTATCGTGGGCGTCAAGCAGCCCACCGGCGCGGTCTGTGAGCTGCTGCTCCTGCGTCAGGTGAAGGGCGACCAGTGGGAGTGCCTCGCAAAGCCCGGCAAGCGGATGCAGCCCGGCACCAAGGTCAGCTTCGGCGACGGCAGCCTGACGGCCATCGTGGACGAGACGCTGGAGGACGGCAATAAGTTTGTCACCTTCTATTATGACACCGAAACGCTCTACGAAAAGCTGGACGAGTTCGGCAAGATGCCGCTGCCGCCCTATATCACCAAGCAGCTGGAAGACCAGAGCCAGTACCAGACCGTCTATGCCAAAGAACTTGGCAGTGCTGCCGCCCCCACGGCGGGCCTCCACTTCACTCCGGAGCTGATGGACACCATCCGCGCCAAGGGCGTCAACATCACAGAAGTGACGCTGCACGTCGGTCTGGGCACCTTCCGCCCCGTGCAGGAAGACGAGATCGCCGACCACAAGATGCACAGCGAGTGGTACTCCGTCAGCGAGGAAACGGCAAAGCTCATCCATGACACCAAAGCTGCGGGCCACCAGGTCATCGCCGTGGGCACCACCAGCTGCCGCACGCTGGAAGCTGTCGCCGCAAAGTACGGTGAGATCCGAGCTTGCAGCGGCAACACCGACATCTTCCTCTATCCCGGTGTCAAATTCAACTGCATCGACGGTCTCATCACCAACTTCCATCTGCCCGAAAGCACCCTCATCATGCTGGTGTCGGCCCTCTATGGCTACGAAAAGACGATGGCCGCATATAAAGTGGCTGTTCAGGAGCGTTATAGATTCTTTTCTTTCGGCGACGCTATGTTTATCGGAAACATGAAAGACGACGAAAAGTCGAAGTAACAAAAAAGCCCGGAAATCAAAAGGTTTTCGGGCTTTTTGCTGTCTCGGCGGTTTTGTAGAAAAACTGCAATTCCAGTCCATTTCGGAACAGAATTGAGGTGGTAAGCCCGTCTTTTATGCAAAAGTTTGAAGCCGAACGCTTATCAAGAAGCTGTCGGGTCAGGAAGAACTTATTCACACTCGAACAAGTCACGGGGCGTAAGGTCAAGAATATCACAAAGACCGAAGACCATCTCTGCTTTGGGGAAACTTGCACCGCATTCTGAATTGCAGACTGCACTCGTGGTAATGCCAAGCTTTACTGCAAGT
>NZ_DAWCVJ010000011.1:0-47009 GCF_052358865.1 Faecalibacterium sp. | reverse complement strand
ACCACATCACCGCCCGGATGTCAACACTTTTTTGCTTCTTTTTTCAAGTTTTTTCTTTTCTCTTCAAAAATCATCTCCCGGCAGGCCCCCAACCCCTCCGCTGCGGCCACGGCCGCAGCGTCTCCCCTTGCCAAGGGGAGTCTATGGTGCTATATATTATATATACATTATATGCAAGCAGGGAGGCCCCAACCATGATCCTTACCGTCAATCTCGGCAACACCCACATCACCATTGGCGGCTACGAGCACGACGACCTGAAATTCTGCGGACGGCTCCACACAGACCCCGCCGCCACCGTCGATGAATACGCACTGCGGCTGGTCAATCTGCTTTCGCTCCACAGGGCCGCACCTGAGCAGATCGAGGGCGGCATTCTGGGCAGCGTAGTGCCTGCGCTGACCGGACGGGTGCTGGCAGCATTGCAGATGCTCTGCCCGGTGCGCATCCTGACCGTCGGGCCGGGACTCAAGAGCGGCATCCGCCTCCGGCTGGACAATCCCGCCCAGTTGGGAGCAGAGCTGCTCTGCGGCGCAGTGGCTGCGCTGGCGGAAGGCTCCGGCCCGCTGGTGGTCATCTCAGCCGACACGGCCATCTCCCTGATGGCCGTCAACGGGAGGCAGGAGCTTGTGGGCGGCGTCATCCTGCCCGGGCCGCAACTCTCGCTGGCCGCACTGGTGCAGAACACCGCTCAGCTTCCCCAGATCGACCTCTCTGCCCCCGCGCCCGCCTCTGTGCTGGGCAAAAACACCGCCGCCTGTCTGCAAAACGGCTTTGTACTGGGCACTGCCGGGATGCTGGACGGGCTGGCCAGCCGTTTCTGTGCCGAACTCGGCCCCGAAACAAAATTCTACGCCACCGGCAATCTGCCCCGGACCATCCGGGAGGCCTGCCGCACTCCCATCCTCTACCGGGAGACTCTTATCACCGACGGCTTGTACCGCATCTGGCTGCGGAACCGCCGCTGAAGTTTTATTTGCATTTTTTGCGAGGCTGTGCTATACTATATTGTACTGGTTCACCAGTGCATATCGTGCGATCGTAGCTCAGCTGGATAGAGCGTTCGGCTCCGACCCGGAAGGCCAGAGGTTCGAATCCTCCCGGTCGCACCAAACCATGAAAATCCGAACCTTTTCTCGATAGGAGAAGGGCTCGGATTTTTTGTTTTCTTCGGAAACGAGAACAATGGCTCTTCCCTTACGGCTGTGTGTCCAAAACCTTATCAGAAGAAAGACCGTATCACGAAGGTCACAACAGTAAGAGTGCCGTAAGGCAGAAGGGACGCAAGATTATGAAGTACGATGCAAGAGCCTGTCAGTTTAACATGGGCACCGGCTGTGTGGAGCTGCTGCTCCGGGATGGGCGCAAAATTTCCATCAACTGCACCGGTGTCGAGGATGCACTGGATGTTACCATGGCGCAGAGGTCTGAACTGGACTACCTCATCTACAATGACCCGCTGGCGTATGCAGAGCTAATTTTGAACGGTGAGCCAGAGGAGTATCTGAGAAATGCGGCTGGAAGTCACGGATTAGAGGACTGAACGCAAAAACAGGGTGCGCCCTGCCGGACGCACCCTGCAAAAATCCACACACGATAAGTAAGGCAGGGAGTTCCCCGACGGGAACTTCCTGTTTTTCTTTGGTTGCGATATGAGCCTGTTCCGCCTGCCATGCAGCAAATTCCCGTTGACCTTCCTCGCTGTTCCAGCAGGCAAGGATCGCCGGATAGAATGCCCGTGCCAGTCGTTCGATGGCTTCATCGGGGTAAGGGGAAATATTTGTGGACTTTTTCTTTTTGTTCAAACGCACACTCCTTTGGATTTCTGTTGACAGCATACAATGTGCCTGTTGTTATGCTGTCTGCTCATCCTCTGCGAGCGCAGATTCCAGCGAAGCAAGGTACTCCTTGTGCTTGTGGATGATTTCGAGAATGACTTCTCGCTGTGCTGTGTCTGGCATAGTTCTCAGAAGATAGTCAAACTCTGTGCGGAAACGTGTTGTAACGTGTTCCAGTGCGACATAATCATGCCGCACTTCTTCCGGGTAAGCATCGCTGTCGTAAACCGATTCGATTTTCTGAAACGGCAATACAGGTGCCTTTCCCGGTTCCCGGATGATGCCATCGGCATCCGGTTTCGGTTCAACTTTCAGTTCCGGGTGCAGGATTTCCTGCAAGGTCTGTGCGCGGGCATCATAGTTGGCTCGTGCAAGGCGGTGCATATCAGCCTTGCTGACTTTTACCTGTTTGTTCAGAATCTTCTCCCGCATACCGGGAATCAGGGATTCAGCAATTTCAACACCTTTCATGTACTTCGATGCGCGAAGTACAGTTGCCTTGCTTACACCATTTTCCTCTGCGATTCGTTCGCAGGTTTTCATGGCTTCACCGGAGTTATCAGTTTGAGAACTCCGGTGAAATCGGCCATTTTCATCATGCGATTCTTTGCGGGCTTCGCCATGAGAGGATTTTTCCGCTTCATATTGCTTCCCGATGAGGAACAGCTTCTGCTCCGGGGTGAGGTTGCGCCGCCCCAACTGATTCTTGCAGATCCATGCGAGGACTTCTTCTCTGCTTTCAAATCGGAGCGGCATGGTGGAAAAGCAAATCTCCGGGTGCTTCTGGAGAATTGCATAACGATTGTGGCCGTCAACGAGGGTGTTGTTCCAGACGATCAAAGGAGAGAGCAGCTTGCCTTCCTTGAGGATGTTTTCTTCAAGCTGCTTGTACTCATCGTCCGTCAGCGGCGGGATCTGATTCTGGAACTCCGGGTCGATTTTCAGATTGATCATACGCACAACTCCTTATCTCTCGTGATGTTGCGTCCGTTCGTCCTCCCGGAAGAACAGGGCAACATTCTGTTTTGCATCTTTCAGCTTGAGCAGTTCGATCTTGGCTTCCTTGTACTGCTCATAGAACTGGGCCTTTTCGGAAGCAAGAGCGCAGTATTCCGCTTCCAGCTTGTTCGGACTTGGCAGTTTAGTGATGTTGTTTGCCTTGAGATAGGCTGCTGCTGTCCGGTATGCTGTCAGCTCTGCACGATGCTGTTCTTCAAAGGTTGCGGGGGATTTGGCAGCGTTCCGTTTCTGCGCGAGCGGTCGGTACTGCTTGTAGGAAGCAGCATAACGGCGCAGTGTTTGGTTGTTTGCCATGCGGGTTTCGAGGTCTTTCACTACGGCCAGCGATTCATGGAACTTGGTGTCAAGCTCTGCAATTCTCTGGTCGAGTGCGTCCTCGTTGAGCAGACCTTTCTCCTGCAAAAGAATCAAGGTCTGCGCCATGGCTTTGAGGTTGTGCTTCTTCGCCCAACGCTCATAGCCGATGCCCTTGCCCTGCTTCAGTTTTGCCTGAATGTCCACCAGCTTCTTGATTCGGTCGGGTTTTTCCTCAAGATTGCTGTGGAGGATAATGGGCTGGCTCTTGGCATTTTCTTTCAAGGTGGCAAGCACGAGTTCTTTCTCAAACTTGTCACCGAGGCTGTGCGCCCGGATAAACTTCTTTCTTCCGGCTGGCAGGTAGCTGAGCCGCCCACGGCTTTTCTTGACCGTGATGCCGTACTGCTGCAAGAGCCTGTCCGAGAAATCTTCAAAGCTCGCTGCATTGTCCAGCACATCCGAGATCTGTTTCCGCAAAGTCTCCTTTGCGGTTTCAAACTCCGTTTGTGTAGGCTGCTGTCCGGCGGCAAGCAGGGCAGCGTTTTCACGGTCGAGTTTCATTTGACTGCGCCGTTTCATCCAGTATTCACGCTCGCTCACACGCTTTTTCGAGCTGAGCAGGTCGATCTGGTACAGCTTGGCATCCTGACACATTTCCATGACTGCGACACGCAGGTGCCGCATGGTCTGGGCTGTGCTGGAATGCTTCATGCCCTCACGCCAGTCACGGGGCTTTTGCATATAGGGCTTGCGCTCCACTTCTCGTGTCCGGACGCTGCCGATCACGATGTGGACATGGATATTTCCCGAATGGTTGTGTCCGTCCGGGTGGGTGCAGACGATAGCAGGATGACCGGGAAAGTTCTCTTTGCAGAAGTTCAGGCCGAGGGCCTGTGCCTTTTCCATCGTCAGCCCATTTTCGGCTGCATCCCGTGGGTCGAAGCTGATGATATACTGGTGACTCTTGATGTCATCCGGGTGGTTGTTCTTGTCGTACTTCCGGTTTGCCAGCAGGCAGGCCATTGCAAACGAGGCTTCGCCGCATTCAAGGGTGTCCAGAATGTACGATTCCCGCAGCTTGGGTCTGCTCTGTTCATCCAGAATTTTCTTGCCGGAAAATTCATCGTGCTGGTAAACCAGATAGGTCTCAGCGGCAGAGTAGTCCGAATTTTTAGAGGCGATATGCTTCAGCGTTGCCATACAGTTTACCCAGAACTTTCTCGGCGTTGAGCCGGAAGGCAGTCAGGTCTGCAAGTTCGTCCAGAAGTTTCGCCCGGAGCTGTTCGGTGTCTGCTCCGCCGGAGTTGAAGTGTCGTGCGAGTTGGTTCAGGTTGCCGCCCACCCTGCTGCACTGGGCAAGCAGAGTGGAAACGGCAGTCAGGGTTTCTTCTCCGCCGCCGGCAACGACAACGGTGCGCTCGATCTTCGCATTGTGCAGCGCACGGCGGATGAGGGTGGACAGGGAGAGATGAAGGAGTTTTGCTGTGCATTGGAGTTCCATCTTTTCAGTTTCCGTCACACGGAACTTGATGATGTGCGTTTTGTTGTTCGGCGTGTCGTGGCGGTGGGTCGTGCTGGGTTTCGTTTTGACATTCGTTTTGTTCATTGAACCTCCTGTCGTTTCGCTAGCTCCTCGGTGGAGCTATGTAAGCACGACACGCCGTTCTTTCGCACCGCAAGGTGCGAATATGAGCAGGGTTTGGGGCAGGTACGCCCCAACAAGATCACATCAAAACTCGCAAGAGTTGCAGATGTGAAGTCCCGGTGGAGCACAACATTTTCAAGAATTGAAAATTTGTGGCCACGGGACGGTTCTTGCTCTCCACCGCTGCGCTCAAAACGCATTTCCGAAAGTTGTTTCCGAATTGTTAAGACGCAAAAATAAGTAGAGAGTTCCGCTGCTCGTGTATGTTGATCGCCGTTTGCTCCGAACGAAGTTCCTGCCCCTGTTTTGCAGCGGCGTTGGCCGAAAAGCCGGTATCACGCTCGGACGGCTCATGAAATTCTCAAGGTACGGCTTCCCCAAAAAGAAAATACCGCCCACGCAGTACAGGCGAAGGATTTTGTCGGGTGAAACAGACGGCAAAATGATCGGGTGTGTTGCGGGGCGGTAAATCTTCGCAGGAAATAAAACCGCACAGAATCGTTTCTTTACAGAAATCGCTGTGGATTTGTTGGGAATGATAACATAAGTATTGATGTGTGTCAACACTTCAGGATAATGAATACATCAGATGAATGAAACACACAAAGTACAAGCAAAAGCAAAGCAATGTTTTAGGAGAATGTTTTAATTTTCGCAGTTCAGGCGGACTTGGACGGTAAACACACCGTCTTTCTTTTTCGTATAGAAGTCACCATGGTTCTCCTGAACGATACGATTTATATTTTTTAGTCCGTAACCGTGATACTCTCCGATGCGGATTCCGCGAGAAGTATCACTGTATGGGTTTTCCAGCCGATAGAAGAGGCTTCGATACTGCTTGCGCAGCTGTAGATGAATGATTCTCTGTTCCGCTGGCAGGTCGCAACAGGCTTCGATGGCATTGTCAAATGTGTTTCCGATAATGATGCTCAAAGACAACGATGAGATCGTCAGGACTTCAGGAATCGTCACATCCAGTTTGACGTTGATGTTATTCCTTTCCGCAATTCGTAAGTAATAATTCAAAAGAGCATCAACAACAGGATTTCCGACCGCAGAAATATTTGTGGAACGCTCGAAAACATCCGTGGCAGCCTGCGCAATCTTGTGAAGTTCTTCGGTATCACCGTGTTCTGCAACTGCCTGCATCGCCAGGATGTATTTCTTCACATCATGCCGCAGAGAACGGACTTCTTCCTGGCGTTCTTTGAGCTGCTGGTAGTATTCCATTTGAAGATTGTACTGCTGTTCGTTGAACTTAACTTTGAATTTTTCCAGTTCATTTTCCCGGAGAGCTTCCACATAGAACACGATCAGGATGTTTATAAGGAGAAGCACCGCCATAAGACCGACCATATAATCCGGGAAATACTCATCCGCAGCATGATACTGTGCCACATAACAGACAGCAATACTTGCGATTTGAATCGCAATGATCGGCAGCAGCCATAGGATACGCAGAGCATTTCCTTTTCGGCTGAAAAAATGTGAGATCAGGACTACGAGTGGAATTTGAATCAGGTTTGAAAAAACAACATAGACCAACCGTGCTGCCCCAGCCTGCATTAGAATGTCGGTATCCGGGATACGCAGCCCAATCAGAAGCATTGCAAGCACTTCCACCAAAGCAATCAGTGTGAAGAAAGCTCCGCTTGCAAAAACCGCCTGCCACGGTCGAACCTCATAGAACAGCAATGCAAGGAAAAATCCGCCAACTAAAAGATAGATCGTGCGCTGCGTCACCCAATCCGGGAATAAACTCAAAGCACACTGCCCAGCAATCAAGAGTGCAACATAGGCATAGAACCACCTTGAGACGGGCTCCTTTTTGGGAAACAGCCGACCGATAAAAAGCAGCAACAGGGCAATGTTGGCAAAGCTCCCTGCAAACTCAACGAAATAATAAAGCATCATCTTCCCAAATAAGCGTTGAAGATCTGATTGAACTCCTGACGCTTCCTCCTGCTGATCGGCAGCTGATGTCCGCTGGAAAGAAAAACAGCGGTTCCCGTAGCGTAAACAATGTGTTCCATGTTGACGAGATAACTTTTGTGTGGTGACACAAAGCACCGTTTGGGAAGCTGCTCCAAGGCTTCAGGAATGCTCATTCGCAATGTAAGGTCTTGCTCCTTGCAGTGAATCAGAACTTTATGTCCGTGGCTTTCCAGAAAGTAAATGTCCGATGTTTCCAAGGACATGGTAACACCATCGTATTCGATCGTGAAATGTTTGGAGTTCAGTTCCTGAAGGACGGCATCCATTGCCGCAGCGAACAGCGTCTGATCCAAAGGTTTGACAAGGTAGCGGAATGCAATGCCATATCCCTGCACAGCGTACTCATGCCGCTTCGTGACAAATACCACCAAAGGATGCTTCTCCATCTGAATCAAAGACTGCGCCAGCTGAAAACCGTTGGATGGCATCTCGATATCGAGAAGAAGCAGATCAAAGGATTTCTTCTGCATTTGCAATTCGCTCAGAAGTTCGTTTCCATCCATGTAAGTTTCAATGTCAAAGCAGCCTTGCACATCGTACTGCTGGACGCTTTGAACAATGCCATCAAGGTCTGATTTCTCATCATCGCAGACTGCAACGTGGTACTTCAGCATTTCGACAACCTCCACAAAATAATGTCCTGCTACTATTATAGACTGTGCAAAGGCTCCTTACAAGTAGCCTGACCTACCACTTTTGTCACCAGAACGACCAGTTTTGCCAAACCTCTTGATTTTGCTGAAATTTATGATACAGTGAAGCAAAAATCAGAAGATAAGGTGGCGCAACTGCAATGTGGGAACGCACGCTGTCTCAAAAATCAGTCCGTCTTTTCTGCGAGCAAAAAGTGATAGATGAAGCAAAGGCGGATGCGTATGTCTATGGGTACGAGTTGCTCATATCATCTGTTGTGAGCGTTCTGCTTGTTGTTTTAATCGCTGTTGTGTGTGGTGATGTGCGGTACGCACTTTCATTTTTGATTGGGTTTATCCCACAGCGAATCTACATTGGCGGATACCATGCAACATCGCACACCAGATGCTATTTGGCATTCTCCGGACTGGCACTTATCTGCATTTTGCTAAGTAAGGCAATCGCAGCAAATCACCTTTTCCGTATCCTGACAACAGTAGCTCTTTTGGGCATCTCTATCTTTCTCTCACCTATCGAAGCAAAGAATAAGCCTTTAAGTGAAAAGAAGCGGTCAAGTTACAAGATGGTCGCATCTGTTCTTTCGTCAATAGATTTCCTGCTTGCCATTTTTAATGTGCTTCCGTATACACGTCATGTAGTTTGCTACTATCTCTCCAAATGGGTATTGATTGTATTCTCAACAATTCCTTTGGTTCAACAAAAATTTAATGCCAACTTTTGTAGATAGGGAGGTGATAACATGAAAAAAAACAAATGGGTGCTGCTTCTTATCGCTTTTGTTGCATTTTTGGTATTGGTTTATTTTATTGGTGCTTGCCTTAATGCAACGGCAGAGGCATTGACAATTATTTCGCTCTGCATCGGCATACTGGTCATTTATTTAGTCGTAAAAGCAATCAAATCAAAATAAGGAAAGGAAAATGTGATCATGAGTACAAGAAAATTCATCAAAAAACTTACGGCGATAGAATATGAAAGATGTATCTCGAAGAGAATTCTTGAAAACTTTATGTTTAGGCATAACAGTAGCCGCTTTACAAAATTTGCCAATGACAACGGCTTTTGCAGACAGTGCAATCAGTAAAACAAAAATTATTTCTAAAAGCGACCGTGAAAATTTGGTGGCTACTGTTGCAAGAACTGTGCAAGTGTCCTACAAAATAGATAAAAATACGATCATTGAAGTAACTCGCTTTACTGATATTGATGGACAAAATGTTACCTTGAACCGGAGCGTTAAAGAAGATGGTACAGGTGAACTTGTCTATACGAAAGCCCAAAAAACGAAAAAAAGCAAATTGACCAATCAAAGCTATGATGTCTTTTTGAAATTAGCAACTTCAAAATCTATGCCTCAAACAAGGGGAGCCACTGTTGGAAGTGATGTTACAGGATCACAGTATAAGCATATATTTGTATCAAATCTCAGCTATACAATTGACAATACGGCGATTGCGCAAATTGAGATTGGTGGAGTTGAAACTGCAGCAAGCCTTTTAATTACTGGGTTGCACTTGCCGGGAAGCACTGCTGTTACGGTTGGATCCTTTTTGGTTAGTGTGGTTCTAGCTACTTCTCCATCGAAAGTTGTTATAAATCAATCGCTGTATGAAGTCCATTTCGCATATGATAATAGCTACTATACCCATTGCTATCATGATATTTTGTATTCGTATGATTCCGGTGGACACCTTATGGATACTACAAAATCGTACCATCAAGCTGTGGGAGGCTAAGAATGAAAAAAGGCAAAAGCAACTTTTTTCTTATTGCTCCTTTTGCCCTTTGGGGCTGCATTTCAGTATGGACTAGTAATCTTGTCCGATTGACAGATAAAAGCGCAGTACCTTATGCTTGGGCTTCTTTGTTTTTCTCATATGGAATCGTAGCAGTGCATTATATCCAAGTGGCAGTATCCTCCAAAGGCTGTAACAATGCCGAAAACGAAAAAATTGCATGGGTTCAGCTTGGGCTTTCAACTTTGTTCTTGATAGTAGCTGTTGTTCTAGCTATTCAATGAAGGAAAGCAAAGTAATCACCCAAAGCAGTGTAAGGTAACATGGAGAGTTCTTTATACAAAGGCCAATGGATTGGGCTTTTATATGAGTGGAACTACCGTCGGTATTGGCCCGGATTTAATAAAAAATGTTTCAGGAACGGATTACTACACGAGCTATTCCGATAACATCGAACGAAGCTGCCCATTTTCAACGACAGCACTAGTTCCAGAACAAAGTATATATAATACAACCTATACATATGACTTCTATGATGTTGGAACTTATCTTGATTGCAGCGTTGGGTGTTATTTTGGAGTGGTTGGCTCAAGCAAACCAATCTATTGGAGTGCAACTACACAAGTTACCATCCCGAAATTATGATTTTGACCAGCTATGGATGAAATTGTTTTTGAACCCAGTGATGTCAATATGTTAGCAGCTTTAGGCATCGTCGAAAGTGTAAAGTTGTTTCCGTTTATGTTATCAATGGGAGAACTTCAATATGCTTGCGATTCAGAATATCGTTGCAAACAATTCGTGAATTGCCTTTCAGAATATTATCCTGACAGCCAAATTGAAGCTAGACAACTGTGGTCGAAATATCATGGTACAGCGAATGCGGTTCAATGTGATATGATAAATCATAAGCCACTGCGTGTTTGGGTCAGGAGTTCTGCCGATTGTTGGTGCGGCATTTATTATATTTGTTACTATGCATCAAAATATTGAACAAATAGAATTTTGCTTGCATCCAGAGAAGGTCTGAAAGAATTTATGGAAGGGAAAACCGATAAGATCTCACAAAAGTATTTGACGGAAGAAACTATTACTGAGTATGCCAAAAGATGGGGAAAGCTATTAAACGAAAACACCTCCATGCGTATTTGGCATGCGAACGATGTTAAAAGCGTTAACATAGATTATTTCGACCAGAGAATTATTAGTTTAGTATCGAGAATTCCTATTTCGGTTGGTGAACTTACCGCAGACGTATTAAAAGCGATTTCTGCTCCGGTAAGTGACTGGTATGTCATGAAACGCATAGAAGCACTTTTGAAAAAAGGTGTTCTTCAAGTCGTTATTCCAAACAAAATCTTTTATAATACCATCGTCCAGCTAAACGAAGAATAAAGGAATCCGAGCAAGTCGGCCCAACAGTCACCTCATTTCAACGAGAGGGGTGGCTGTTGGGTCAATTGTTCAAAAAGAAAAACTGAAGATAATAAAAAGTCTTGATTTCTCCATCAAAACATGGTATATACATTATACGAAACAGTGCTTTGAAAGAACGCTCCACCGTTCAATGACGTGTAAAGAGAGGTGCTTGCCATGACCGCTGTGATCTACGCCCGCTATTCTAGTGATAACCAGCGCGAAGAATCCATCGAAGGCCAGATTCGTGAATGCACGGCCTATGCCGAAAAGAATGACATCACTATCGTCAAGCACTACATTGACCGCGCCATCTCTGCCAAGACGGATAATCGCCCTCAATTCCAACAGATGATAAAGGACAGCGACAAGAAGCTGTTTGATATTGTTCTGGTCTGGAAACTTGACCGCTTTGCCCGGAATCGCTACGACAGTGCCCGGTATAAGACCCAGCTGAAGAAGAACGGTGTCAAGCTCATGTCGGCTACGGAGATCATCTCCGAGGGGCCAGAGGGTATCATTCTGGAATCGGTTCTGGAGGGCTATGCAGAATACTACTCTGCCGACCTTGCCGAAAAGGTTGTCCGTGGACAGACAGAGAACATCCTGAAAGGCCGCTGCAACGGTGGTCGTGGAACGTTTGGATATACGCTGGATTCCGAGCGGAAATTTCACATCGACCCGCTTGCCTCCCCTTTCGTGCTGGAATCGTTCACGAAGTATCGGGATGGCCTCACGATGAAAGAGATTCGGGACTGGCTGAATGAAAACGGCATCAAGAACCCGGTCGGAGGCGAATTTACTTACAACAGCGTGGAGCACATGCTCAAAAACCGGCGTTATATCGGAGAACTGAAATTCCGGGATGTGGTCGTGCCGGATGCGATTCCGCCCATCGTGCCGCTGGAACTGTTCGATGATGTGCAGGAAAAGATTGCCAAAAACAAGAAAGCCCCTGCCCGAAGAAAGGCAGAGGACGATTACCTGCTGACAACCAAGCTGCACTGTGGTTGCTGCGGTGCGCTGATGTTTGGCGAAAGCGGCACAAGCCGGACGGGAGAAGTCCACCGCTACTATAAATGTGCCACGGCCAAAAAGAAGAAGGGCTGCAAGAAGAAAACTGTCCGCAAACAGTGGCTGGAAGATCTGGTGGTGAACCAGACCATGCAGCTTGTCCGGGACGATGCCGCCATGGAATCCATTATCGCCAAGGTCATGGAGCTGCAAGACCGAGAGAACACCAACCTTCCTCTCTATGAGAAACAGCTCCGGGATGCAGAATCGGGTATCCAGAATATGCTCAACGCAATTCAAGCCGGAATCCTCACCAGTTCCACCAAGGAACGGTTGGAACAGCTCGAAGAAACCAAGCGTGAGCTTGAAGCCCGCATTGCGGAAGAAAAGCTGGCAAAGCCAAAAATCAAAGAGGAATTTATCCGTTTCTGGCTGATGCGCTTCCGTAAACTGGACATGAGCCTGAAAGACCAGAGGCAAGCGTTGGTGGATACGTTCATCAATTCGATTTATCTGTACGATGATAAGGTTTTGATAACCTTTAACTATAAAGAAGGTACACAGACCATCACGTTTGAGGAAGCGGCCCAAGCCGCATCAAAGGAAAATGGTTCGGATTTGGATTGCTTTACTGCACCAAGAAAGGCCCGTACACATTGTGTACGGGTCTTTCTTTATTGCAGATACAATTTCCAGCCTGTCGGAGCGTCTGCCGGGAGAACTCATTTTCAGAAGTCAAGAATCATATTGCAAAAAAGTAAAACTCCTTTATAATAGAGCTTGTGCCCCGGTGTGCGCGGGCACCGCTTCGGGATAAGAAAAAGGAAAAAAACATGAGTTCATCCACAAAGTCACTGACCGAAGGCCCTCTGGCCAAGCAGATCCTTCTGGTCAGCCTGCCGCTGGTCCTGTCCAACCTGCTGCAGGTCCTCTTCAACATGTCGGACGTGGCCGTGGTGGGCCGCTTCGCAGGCTCTACCGCCCTCGGTTCGGTGGGTTCCACCAGCATCTTCGTCACCCTGTTCACTGGCTTTCTCATCGGCCTGAGCAACGGCATCAACGTGCTGGTGGCCCGGTTCTACGGCGCACGCCATGCCAGCGATGTGGAAAAGACCGTCCACTCGGCCCTGCTGGTCAGTCTTGCGGCGGGCATCCTGCTCCTGCTCGTCGGCCTGCTGGGTTCACCGGCCTTGCTCCACCTGCTCAACACCAAAGAGGACCTCTACCCCGGTGCAGTGCTCTACCTGCGGGTCTACTTCCTCGGTATGCCGGCGCTGGCCCTCTATAATTTCGGCAACGCCATCTTCAGCGCCATCGGTGAGACGAAGAAACCCCTCTATTACCTCTGCATCGCGGGCGTGCTGAACATCCTGCTCAATCTCTTCTTCGTCATCGTCTGCCGTCTGGACGTGGCAGGCGTGGCGCTGGCCAGCGCTATCTCCCAGTGCGTCTCGGCCTTCCTCGTCCTGCGGGCGCTGACCCGCGTGAAGGACTGCTACGCCCTCGACTTCCACAAAGCTGCTCTCGACCCTGCCACTACCCAGCGCATCCTTGCGCTGGGCATCCCGGCCGGGCTTCAGAACGCCATTTTTGCCATCGCCAACCTCTTCATTCAGGCCGGTGTCAACTCCTTCGACTCCCTTATGGTCAAGGGCAACTCTGCCGCCGCCAATGCCGACAACCTGATCTACGACGCCATGGCCGCCTTCTACATGGCCTGTGCCAGCTTCATGAGCCAGAACTACGGCGCAGGCAAGCCCGACCGGGTGAAGAAGAGCTACTTCATCAGCCTCGTCTACTCCTTCGGCGTCGGCCTCGTGCTGGGTGGTGCCCTCTTCCTCTTCGGGCAGGAATTCCTTGCCCTCTTCACCACCGAGAGCGCCGTTATTGACGCCGGTATGAAGCGTGTGGGCGTCATGGGCTTTGCCTATTGCATCTCGGCCTTTATGGACTGCACCATCGCCGCCTCCCGCGGCCTTGGCAAGACGGTGGTCCCTACCGTTATCGTCGTCCTCGGCTCCTGCGTGTTCCGGGTCATCTGGGTCTACACCATCTTCGCCCACTTCCACACCATCCCCTCGCTCTACCTGCTCTACCCCTGCTCCTGGGCGCTGACGGCCATCGCTGAGATCTTCTACTTCGCCCACTCCTACAAGGAGAGCATGAAGATCTTCTCCCAGCCCGCCGCTGAGCTTTAACAGACAACAAAAATGCCATCGCCTCAGGGCGATGGCATTTTTCATTTCCTGATCTTACTGATAATCGTGGTTGAGGAACATGGCCTTGATCTGGACGATCTCGTCGTACTCCTCCTGCTCCACCTGAACGTCAGCGTTGACCTCCTTGAGGCGGTTCTTTACCGCCGCGAGGGCCTCGGGCAGGGTCACGGCCCGGCCCTCCTGAATGGCGTCGGTCATCTGCTTGAGCACCACAGGGTGGGCGTAGATGTCCGGCACCGGGAAGCTGCCGCCGGGGTAAGCCCGGATGTACTCGGCCATGGCGGCTTCGGCCTTGTCGGCCCGGGCCATGATGGACTTGTGGTTGTTGTGGGCCGTGGGCATCATGTTGTAGCTGGAAAAGAGGAAGATGGCCGCAAAGCCGAACAGGGCAAAGTAGATGCCATAGTTCCCGGTGTGGTTGAGGATGCTCTGGATGCCATAGGCCGCAGACGCCACACCGAGAAGGCTGATGATGAGGGCTACATACTTATACACCGGCTTGCTCTGCAGCTGAGCACGCTTGCGGCGCTCGGCGGCGCTCAGTTCCTTGGCCAGCTCCGGCTTCTTGGCGAGGTAGTCCGCCGCACGCCTGAGCTGGCCCACGCTCTGCTCGGCCTCTTTCGAGAGCTGGGGCAGCCTGCGGGCAGCTTTCTCCGCCTTCTGACGGGCAAGCTCGGCCTCACCGGCAGCGCTCAGACGGGGGATGTTCGGCTGTTCCTTCGCCAGAACTTCCAGCAGGGCGTCCACGTCCCGCTCATCCTTGAAGTTGCACTGCTTCTGCTTGCCGCCGTCGTACTCCACCACGAGGTAAGCCATCGAGGCGAACATCCCCTTGCCGGAGAAACCGCCCTCACTCATGGCGACCCGCTTGAACACCCGGCTGATGCTGCCGTAGGGCAGATAATACCGGCGGTCGATGTAGAAGCTATTGAGATAGAGGGCTTTTTTGCCCACGCCGCAGGGGCCGATCTTTTTGCAGGCTTTCTTATCGGCTTCCAGCGTTGCCTTGTCCAGATGGGCAAGGCCCAGTTGTGCAGGATGAAACAGCATAGGAGATTCCCTTCTTTCTTTTTCCTCATTCTGCCACTCTGAGCAGAAAAAAGCAAGAGGCAGTTTCAGATGACCGTTTTTTCAAGCCATCTTCCCCGGACAAAGCGCACCGCAAAGCAGAGGGAGCGGAACACCCAGTCGAGATACATTCCCATCCAGATGCTGAGCAGCCCGCCGCCCATCCGCAGCACCCACAGGTAGCAGAAGCCCACCCGGAAGACCCACATGGACACGATGCTCACCGCCATGGTAAAGCTGGCGTCGCCGGCGGAGCGGAGGATGTTGGGCAGGGTGAAGCTGGAGGGCCAGAAGAAGAGGGAGACGATGTTGAACCACATCATGACCTCAAGGGCCATGGCCGAAGCCTCCGGCGAGAGGTTGAACCACGACAGCGCCCAGCGGTCAGCAAAGAAGAAGCCCGACAGGTTCATGACCCACGCGCCGCAGTAGGCCACCAGAAGCAGGCGGCGGGCATACCAGACCGCCTGCTCCTTCTCGCCCGCGCCGAGGCACTGGCCCACCACCGTGAGCACCGCCATGCTGACGGCGTTGGCCGGGATATTCAGGAAGGTGCTGGTGGTGTTGGCCACGGCGTTGGCGGCGATGGCGGCGGTGCCGAGGGTGCTGGTGAGGCTGGCCACCGACAGCTTGCCGATCTGGAACATCCCATTCTCGATGCCCGCCGGGATGCCCACCCGCAGGATGCGCCGGATCAGCCCGCCGTCCGGCCGGAGGGCCGACAGACCGGTGATGCGGAGCATACAATCCGGCTTCTGGAGCAGGAAGAGGACGGCGCAGCAGGCCACCGCGCGGGAAATGAGGCTGGCCAGTGCTGCGCCCATGACCCCCATCCCAAAGCCGAAGATGAGGATGGCGTTGCCGCCGATGTTGACCACATTCATCACGAGGCTGGACATCATGCTGATCTTGCTGTTGCCCTGCGCCCGGAAGAGGGCCGCGCCCGCATTGTACAGACCGATGAAGGGGTAGCTCAGGGCCGACAGCAGGAAATACGTCTCGGCGTACCGCATGACGTCGGCGTCGATGGCGCCGAAGATGCCCCGCAGGATGGCGTGGCGGCCCACCACGACCACCGCCGCCACCAGAACACTGAAGCTGGACATGATGAACAGGATCTGTGCGGCCGCGGCCCGGGCGTTCTTCTCCTCCCGGTGGCCGATGTACTGGCTGGCGACCACCGCGCCGCCGGTGGCCAGCGCCGTCATGATCTGGATCATCAGGGTGTTGAAGGTGTCCACAAGGCTCACGCCCGACACCGCCGCCTCGCCTACCGACGACACCATGAGGGTATCGGCCAGACCGATGGTGACGCTCAGGGCCTGCTCCGCGATAAGCGGCAGCAGCAGCGCCGTCAGCTGCTGGCGGGTAAACAAAGGCTTCGACTCGAATTTTGTGCTGGTCATTCGTTCCTCCGCGCTGCCCCCGAGGGGGCTTTTCTTAAAAGTAGACAGACATATTCCTATGATACAGCGTCCTCTCCGAAAAGGCAAGGAGATGTATACAAGAATCTCTCAAAATTTTAAGATTTCCGCTCTTCTGCACCACTTTACCCCCCTTCTATCTTGTGTTACAATGAAAGCTGCCAGAGTGCCGCCCTTTTCTGCGCCGTGCAGGGGCGCAGAGAAATCGGGCCGACGCTCCGGCACGACAGATAAGAAGGACAAGACCCATAAAGGGGGAAGGAATCCATGCCAAAGACAGCCCATAAGGTCGTGGTCATCGGGCATCGCAACCCGGACACCGACTCCATCTGCTCTGCCATCGCTTACGCAGAGCTGAAAAATAAGACAAGCTCCCTCGTCTGTGAGGCCCGCCGGGCCGGACGGATGAATCAGGAGACCGAATTTGTGCTCAAACGGTTCGGCGTCCAGCCGCCCCGGATGTGCACCGACGTCAACCCCAAGATCCGTGACGTAGACTACCGCGAGATGCCCGGCATCCCCGGCTCCACCAGCCTGCGCAAGGCGTGGCAGATCATGCGCGACCAGCAGATCGACACCCTGCCCATCACCAGCGCCGACAACGAGCTGGAGGGCGTCATCACCGTGAAAGACATCGCCACGGCCAACATGGACATCTTCGATACCGGTGTCCTCGCCAAGAGCAAGACCACCTATAAGAACATCCTCGACACCCTTGGCGGAACCATGGTGGTGGGCGACGAGAGCGCCGTCTGCACCACCGGACACATCAAGATCGGCACCGCCACCCCCGAGATGCTGGAAAACAGCGTCGAAAAGGGCGACATCGTCATCCTGACCAACCGCTACGAGAGCCAGCTCTGCGCCATCGAGAAGGAGGCCTCCCTTCTCATCATCTGCAACGGGGCCAAGGTGGGCCGCACCATCCAGCGCATCGCCGAGGAGACGGGCGTGGCCATCATGACCGCCCCCTGCGACACCTACGCCGCCGGCAAGCTCGTGAGCCAGTGCGCCCCCATCTCCTACTATATGACCCGCAACGACATCGTAAAGTTCACCCTCGTCACGCCGGTGGCCGACGTCACCCGCGTGATGGCCAAGGTGCGCCACCGCTACTTCCCCATCCTCGACGAGGAAGGCAAGTACTGCGGCATGGTCAGCCGCCGCAACATCATCGCGCTGCGCAAGCGCCGCATCATCCTCGTGGACCACAACGAGGCCACGCAGGCCGTCGAGGGCTTCGATCAGGCCGAGATCCTCGAAATCATCGACCATCACCGCATCGGCAGCCTCGAGACCAGCGGCCCGGTCTACTTCCGCAACCAGCCCGTGGGCTGCACCGCCACCATCATCACCCAGATGTACGACGAAAACGGCGTCGAGATCCGGCCCCAGATCGCCGGTCTGCTGCTGGCGGCCATCCTCTCCGATACGCTGGTCTTCCGCAGCCCCACCTGCACCCCCGTCGACGTCTCCGCCGCCAACCGCCTCGCCAAGATCGCAGGCGTCGAGATCGACGCCTTTGCCTCTGAGATGTTCGAGGCCGGCGAGAAACTGGACGGCAAGACCGCCGAGGAGGTCTTCCTGCAGGACTTCAAGGTGTTCATGTGCGGCGACGTCCGCTTCGGCGTGGCGCAGGGCAGCTATATGACCCGCAAGAACCTCAAAGCTGCCCAGCAGCTGCTCACCCCCTATCTGCCCGAGGCCTGCGGCAAGCAGAACGTGGAAGACCTCTATATGCTGCTGACCGACGTGCCCAAGGAGGAGAGCGTCGTCATCTGCACCGGCCGTCATGCCGACGAGATGCTGCGCAGCGGCTTCGAGAAGGAGCCGGAAGAGGACGGCAGCTGGACGCTGCCCGGCGTCGTCAGCCGCAAAAAGCAGTTCATCCCCGCTCTGATGAGCGCATATCAGGAGCTGTAAACCGCTTATGTTCGATTTTCTGAATGAAAAGGACCGCAAGCCCCCCGCCCTGCCCGAGAGCACCGTCCGGCGGCGGTACTCCATCGAAGGGCAGGTGCAGGGCGTGGGCTTCCGCTACCGCGCCCGGTACGCCGCCCAGAGCCTTGGCCTCACCGGCTGGGTGGAGAACGAGGACGACGGCTCGGTCACGCTGGAGGTGCAGGGCGACCCGGCCCTCTTCCTCAAGCTGTTCGCCCTCATCCAGCGCAGCGACTATATCCAGATCACCTCGCTCCGCCAGCGCGACCTCGCCCCCGACCCATGGGAGCGGGATTTCCGGGTGCGCGGCTGCTGGTAAACGCCTCTTATAAACACGAAGCCCCCCGGAGTCCTGCATTCCGGGGGGCTGTTGTGCATCTATCAGGAGTAGTTCCGCCTTGTATTACGAACGAGTACATTGTCGGGGAGTTCTTCTAAAAATAAGGCTATCACAAATTCGTGGAAAATGTGTGTAATTTCAGGAAAAGATTGGAGAAATCCTTCCGCACATCTTACTTTTTTTCACGTTCCGGTTGACAGAGCACCAAGGTTGTGCTATCATCGAGTCAATCATTGTCAAGCCTTTCCGCGGCTCTGCCGCTCGGCTTGGGAATAAGGGAGCGCCGCACGGGCCGGCAAAGGGGTTTTATACCGCTTTGCCGGCCTGTGTTTTTATTTGCCGCCGGGGTGCAAATCCCTGTCAACTGTGGTACAATATAGCAAACCAATTTTTTAATGCAACGGCAACAACATTGGTTTGCATATCGCAGATATGCTGTTACGGTTGCGCTAATTTCTAGCCTTGCGATAGAAGTCGAACTTTACAGAGCGAAAGGGGCATACGGATGCAGTTGTTTGAACTGGTCAGCCCGCGGCTGTTCCGCCCGCTGGCGGGGCCGAACCGGGCATTTTATGCGGAGCTGCTGCTCCTGCTGTGGGAGGAGTGCCGCCACACGGCAGATTACAGCATCCTGCGGGCCGAGGCCGTGTCCCGGGCCGAGGACTATTTCGCCGCGCTGGCAAAGCCTCTGGCGCTGGACGCGGATGACGCGGGCGATGAGGCCGAGCAGCCTACCCGCGACCCCCACACGCTGGCGCTGGGCTTTCTGCTCCGGCTGCGGCGCACCGGCTGGCTGACCGAACAGCCCGGCAGCTACGAGGAAGAGCCTGCGCTGGCCTTCGTGCCCGAGGTGACGCCCCTTCTCGAGGCGCTGGAAGAGATCCTCAACCCCCGGGTCGTCACCTATACCGGCAAGCTCTACAAGGCGTGGCAGCTGCTGCAGAATGTGGGCGAAGAGAAAAGCCCCTACGAAAACGTGCTGCGGGAGGTGGCAGGCGACCTTGAGGCGCTGAACCGCTCTCTCCGCGCCCTCAACGCCTCCATCGGCCACTACATCGACCGCCTCACCCGCAACCGCACCCCGCAGGAGGTGCTGGAGCTGTTCGACCAGTACGAGGAGAAGGTGGTGGCTGCGGCCTACCACCGCTTTAAGACCAGCGACAACCTCTTCAACTACCGCGCCTTCCTCGAAGAAGGGCTGGACAACTGCGAGGCCAACTACCTGCCCCAGCTGGCGCTGGACTACGCCCGGGTAGAGCGCTGCGCCCCCGGCGAGGCAGCCCCCGCCGTCCGCGCCCTCATCCAGAAGCAGCGGGATGCACTGGAAGAGATGAGCACCCTCATCCGGGAGATCGACGCCAGCCATGTCCGCTACCGCAAGCGGGCCGTCCAGCGGGCGCAGTTCCTGCTGCTGAGCGACCGTTCGGCGCAGGGCAGCGTCACCGCCCTGCTGCGTCGGTACGCCGAGGAGATCAAAACGCCGGACCAGCTCTTCGAGCCGGACGACGGCCCGCTGGCCGGGCGGCTCCATCTCTGGCCGGTGCAGGTCTTCGGCGAAAAGCCCCTCTACCCGCCCGCTGCGCCCCGCACCGACACGCCGCTGGCCCCGGTGCAGGCCGGGCAGCTGGACGAAGCGCAGCTGCGCCGGGAGCAGAAGCTTCTTCTCGACTACGCCCGGATGGCCGTCACCGAGGAGAATGTGGACATCCTCGCCCGACAGGCGCTGGCCGCGCGGCCCCGGGTCGCAGCCTCCACCCTCGCCGACGAGTACCCCGGCGACTTTGCACGCATCATCGGGCTGCACACCTACTCCCAGTCGCCCCGGCGCTGCTATGACATCCGGCTCACCGGCGAGTGGACCCAGCGGGGCGGCTTCCGGTTCGAAGAATTTATCCTGACACCCCGCAAGGAGGAGGCCGAAGATGACCGAAACGAATAAAATGCTGGAAGAATGCGCAAATTATCTGCTCAACCACTGCTTTGTGCTGGGCGGCGTGGAAGACCAGCGCGCAAAATATCTCTACGTCCAAGACCACCTCAGCGAGGTGCGGGCCGTGTTCGCGCCGCTGGGCTATGCCGTGGTGCTCTACCCCGCCCCGCTGCAGGCGGCCGCCCTCGTCAACGAGCACGAGGGCAGTCAGGCCCGGCTCCTGAAATACGAGAGCATCCTGCTGCTGGTGCTGCGCCTGCTCTATCTCCAGAAGCGGGAGAGCCTTTCCGCCAGCGCCGATCAGGTGCTTGTGACCGTCGAGGAGGTGCAGGCCGAGCTTCAGAAGATGAACCTCCCCCGCCGCCTCGACCAGCCCACCCTCGAGCGGCTGCTGCGCACCCTGCGCCGGTACAATCTGGCCCGGCCCGTGGGGCGGCTCTCCGGTCTGGACAGCCGCATCGAAGTATTTCCCACTGTATTGCTTGCTCTGCCGGACGCCGACCTCGCAGACGCTGCCGCTGAGGCAGGCCGCACCCGCAGCGAGCTTTCGCTTTATGAGCGGCCGGAGGACGGCGCAGCTGCCGTGGAGGTGGAAGAATGATCGAATTAAAGCGCCTGAAGCTCATCAACTGGCACAACTTCGAGAACGTGACCTTCGACTGCGCCCGCCTGACCTATATGATCGGCGTCAATGCCGTGGGCAAGACCACTATCCTCGACGCCATCCGCTACTGCCTGACCACCAACCGCAGCTTCAATGCGCTGGGCAATAAAAAGAGCGGACGCACCCTCCAAGGCTCGGTCCACGCCAAACAGCGCGGCGAGAACGCCTACCGCCGCCCGGGCCGCACCGTTGCCTACATCGGCGCGGAGTTCTGGGACAGTGCCAAGCGCACCCCCTTCGTCATCGCCGTCCGGGTGGAGTCGGAAGGCCCCATGCAGGAGCTGCACCCCGGCGACCAGACATGGTATCTCTCTGAGGACGGCTGCACCCTCGAGCAGCTCCCCTTCATCGACCCCCGCACCGGTGCGCCCAGCTCCAAGGAGAACTTCAAGCCTGCCGTAGGGCGGCTCTCCTACACCCGCAGCCCCGGCGAGGCCCGGGACCGCATCTGTCGGGCGCTGGGCATCGGCCGGGCCGCAAGCCCGCTGGGCAAGAAGTTCAACGAAGTGTTCCAGATGGGCACCAGCATGGACGAGATCCCGAACTTCCGGGAATTTCTGTATCAATACATCCTGCCCCAGCCCGAGCTGGACCTAGAGGCCCTGCAGGGCGACCGCGTGGAGCTGGAGAACCTCCACGCCGTGCTGGCCGAGGCCCAGACCCGCGCCGCCGCGCTGGAGCAGATCGTGACCTATGGCCGCGAGGCCGCCCAGAAGGAGACGGAGGCCCTCGTCAACCGGGGCACCGCCCTGCTGGCCCGGGCCGAAGAAGCTGCCGCCGGGACGAGCCGCTGGCAGGAGCATCTTGCCGCCGGAAAGCGCCAGCATGAGGAGCTGACGGCCCGCTATGCCGCCGCCAAGGACGCCGAAGCCGAAGCCCGCCGGGCCTATCTCACGGCCCACAGTGCCGCCGCCAGCGGCGAGGGCCGGGCGCTGGACGCCCTGAGCGAAGAGCTTTCCCGCAAGAAGACCGCAGTGGACAAGGCCAGCCGCGCCGCCGCCAAGAGCGAAGCCGCCGCCGGAAAGGTGCAGACCCTCTTGCAGAGCCTCCACCGGAGCGGCTTCCCCGTGGAAAAAACGCTCTGGCCCGCCTCCCTGACCGCCGAGACCCTGCCCCAGCTCCAAGCCGCCCTTGCCGGACTGGAAAAGCCGCTGGAAGAGCAGTATTTCGCCGCGCGGCAGACTGCCGACGCCCTCACCGCCGAGGTGCAGGCGAAGCAGGCTGAGCTGGCCTCCGTCTCGGGCGGCCGGTGGGTCTACCCCCACGGCGACGCCGCCACCAAGGTGCGGGACGCCGTGAACGCCGAGCTCCAGAGCCGGGGCATGACGCCGGACGCAAAGATCTTCTGCGAGCTGTTGAGCGTCGAGGACGAGAGCTGGCAGGACTGCGTGGAAGCCTGCCTCGGCGACCGCCGGTTCGACATCCTCGTGCCGCCGGCCCACTATGCCGCCGCCAAGAGCGCCTTCGTGGCCCTGCGGGACAAGGTCGGCCCCATCAGCCTGCTGGACACCCCCAGCATCCGCACCGCCAACCGGAAAGCCGACTCTGCCCCCGCCGACAGCCTTGCTGCGCAGGTCCGGAGCGAAAACCCGCTGGCGGCGCAGTATGCCGACACCATCCTGCGGCGCATCGTCTGCTGCGACACCCCCGACACGCTGGAAAACTATCCCGACAGCGCCACCCGCGACCTGCTGCGCCATCATCCGTTCCGTCTCGAGCGTCTCCGCACACCCCAGCGGTACATCGGCCTCGATGCACGCCGCGCCCGGGCCGAGGCGCTGGCCAAGGCGCTGGATGCGCTGTCTGCCCGCAGCAAGGAAGCGGCCCAGTCCACCGCCGCCCTCAAAGCCGCCCGGGACAGCTATCAGGATGTGCTGCACAGCAGCGTCATGGACGAGCTGGCCGCACTGTGGGACGCCCGTGCCGCGCAGGAAGCGGCCCGGGCCGACTGCGCCGCACAGGAGCAGAAGCTGGTCGAGTGCCGGGAGAACCCGATGCTGCAGCAGCTCTACCGGGAGGACGAGGCCCGGGAAGCCGCATGGGACGCCGCCCGCGCCGCCGTGGAGACGGCAGGCGGCGACATCCGGGTCTGCGAAAAGCAGCTGGCCTCCTGCGAGGCCGAACAGGCCAAAGCCGGGGAGACCGCCCGGCTGGCGAAGGAGGCTGCGGACCGGTTCTTCGGCCAGTACCCGCTCCTCGAGCCGCTGGCCCGGGAGCGCTTCGCCGCCCTCAGCAAAGAGAAGGGGGCCCACGCTGCGGCCCAGTCCGCCGAAAAGGCGCAGGCCCGGCTGGACGATGCGCTGGCCGTCTACCTCACCGGCACGCTGGAGCCTGCCCAGAAAGAATACAACACCCGCTATGTCTGCGACTATCCGCTGGGCCTTGCGGGCATCGAGCAGTACCGCGCCCAGCACGAGAGCCTCGTGCGCATCGACCTTGAGCGGTACGCCGCCCGCCTCGAGCAGGCCCAGCGGGACTGCAAGGACCGCTTCCGCAAGGACATCCTCTTCCGGATGAAGGACGACATCTTCAACGCGCGGCGGCAGTTCCGGGAGCTGAACAAGGTGATGGAACAGCTGACCTACGGCGAAGAGGTCTACCGCTTCGAGCTTGGCCCCAGCCGTGACCCCCAGCTGGCCGCGTTCTATCAGGTCATCGTGGACAAGGGCAACCAGCAGATGACCGACGGCGACTCGCTGGACAACCTCGCCGCCACCGCCGACCCCGTCTATGAGCGTCAGGTGGACGAGCTGATGGAAAAGATCATGGCCGATGTGGACGAGAACACCCGCGCCCGTCAGGAGGGACGCCGCCCCGAGGGCGTGGCCCTCTCCGATTATGTGGACTACCGCACCTATCTCGACTACGACATCAAAGTGACCAACACCGTCTCGGGCCAGCAGGCCTCCCTTTCCCGGGTCAGCCGGGATTCCTCCGGCGGCGAGAATCAGGCCCCCTTCTATGTGGCCATCTGCGCGTCGCTGCTCCAGATCTATCAGAAGAGCGAGAACAGCATCCGTCTGGTACTGCTGGACGAGGCCTTCAGCAAGATGACCAGCGACCGCATCCGCCCCATGATGGAGCTGTTCCGCCGGATGCAGCTGCAGGTGCTGCTCATCTCCACCGTCGAGAAGAGCACCGCCATCCAGCCCTACTGCGACATCACCTATTCCATCGTGCGCCACGGCGACGTGAACGCCATCGCGCCCTTTTACCGTCTGAACCCATCTGACAGCCGACAGGAGGCCGAACCTTGAACGAACATCTTGTAAAATTCTGGCTCTTTGCCACCCACTGGACGGAGCTGGACACCTTTGACAACGAAGAAGAGCTGCGGGACGAGATGGAGCTGCTCCACCGCCAGAACCTGCCCACCAAGGTGCGTCAGCGCACCCGAAAGGACGGCGGCGAGGAGCTTGTGCTCTACGTCAAGCAGGCCGACCGGGATTATGCCCGCTACTGCACCGGCTGGCGGCCCGGAATGTGACGCTTGACAGCAAAAACAAACTTTGATATACTGTTTTTCGCTCATCGGAGGGCTGTTTCAACGTAATTGAAAGGCCGGATAAGATGCCGCAGCGAGTGTTCGCCCGGAGGCTGTGCAGCCGTAGCCGCACAGCAGAAGAGGGTCTGCATCGTGCTGTGTGTCTCTTATCCGGCCTTTTTTGCATCTTGAGTCAAAGGAGTATCCATGTTAAAGCAGAAAATACAGTTATCCGACCATTTCAACTACAGCCGCCTTTTACGGTTCGTGCTGCCCTGTGTCGGCACCATGCTGTTCACCTCCATCTACGGCATCGTGGATGGCCTGTGCGTCTCGAACTTTGTGGGCAAGACGGCTTTTGCCGCCGTCAACCTCATCATGCCCGTGCCGATGCTGGTCGGCTCGGTGGGCTTCATGCTGGGCACCGGCGGCAGCGCCATCGTGGGCATCACGCTGGGCGAGGGCGACCGGGAAAAGGCCGACCGCTATTTCAGCCTCTTCGTCTGGACGGCCCTCCTCGCGGGCATCGTCCTCGCCGCTGTCGGTGTTCTCATCGTCCGCCCGGCGGCGGCGGCGCTGGGCGCAGAGGGCGAGATGCTGGACTACGCCGTCCGGTATGGCCGCCTCCTGATGGCCAGCCTGCCCACCTTTATTTTGCAGAATCTGTTCCAGAGCTTCTTCGTCACCGCCGAAAAGCCCCATCTGGGCTTCGCGTTCACGGTGGCGGCGGGCGGCACCAACATGGTGCTGGATGTCCTGCTGGTGGGTATGCTCCACGGCGGCGTGGAGGGCGCAGCCATCGCCACCTTCATCAGTCAGGCCGTGGGCGGCGTGCTGCCCCTGCTCTACTTCCTCAGCAGGCGCTCCACCTCCTCCATCCATCTGGGCCGCACCCAGTGGAACGGCGGCGTCATCCGCAGCGCCTGCATCAACGGCTCCTCGGAGCTGATGACCAACCTGTCCATGTCTCTGGTCAACATCCTCTACAACTACCAGCTCCTCCGCTTCGCGGGCGAAAACGGCGTGGCGGCCTATGGCGTCATCATGTACGCGGCCTTCCTCTTCGTGGCCGTCTTCGTGGGCTATGCCGTCGGCAGCGCCCCCATCGTCAGCTACCACTACGGCGCACGCAACCATGCCGAGCTGAACAACCTCTACTCCAAGAGCCTTCGCCTCATCGGCGTGGTGGCCGTCCTCATGACGGCCCTCTCCATGGTCCTCATCCCCTATGTGGCCCGCATCTTCGTGGGCTACGACGCCGAGCTGCTGGCGCTGACCAGCCACGCCTTCCGCGTCTACGCCCTGAACTTCTTCCTCATGGGCTTCAACGTCTACGGCTCCTCCTTCTTCACGGCGCTGGGTGACGGCGTGACCAGTGCGCTCATCTCCTTCCTGCGCACCCTGCTGTTCCAGCTGCTGGCCCTCATCCTCCTGCCCCTCGTGCTGGGCATCGAGGGCGTCTGGCTGGCCGTTACGGTGGCCGAGGCCGGTGCACTCTGCGTCACCGTGCTGATGTTCGTCCGGAAAGACAAAGTTTTCCACTACCGCAAGGCATAATGTTGAAAAGAAAGGCCGCCGGGAGCTTCCCGACGGCCTTTTGCTGTTATTCGAACCGATATTCCACCATCTCGCAGTTTTTGATGCCTGCGGCGGCGTAATCCTCGTTGGTCATGTCGTGGAAATAGGATTCCACCACCCGGGCGATGCCGTTATGGGCCACGAGAAGATAGGTCTTGTCCTCGTCCTGCCGCAGCTCGTCCAGCAGATTGTAGATGCGCTGGGCCAGCTGCATCATGCTCTCGCCGTCGCCGTAGCGGTCGGCGAAGTGGGTCTTGGAGATGCGGAACTCCGCGCCGTCCCGGGGTGTGCCCTCGTAGCGGCCGAAGCACTGTTCCCGCAGACGCGGCTCACAGCGGGCGGGCAGGCCGGTGGCCTCGGCCACGGCCTTTGCGGTGTCGGCGGCGCGGCTCAGGGGCGAGTAGAGGATCTCGTCGATACGGACGCCGCTCTCCCGGACCTTCCGGCCCAGCTCCCGGGCCTGCTGACGGCCCTTCTCGGTGAGGGGACTGTCGGTCATGCCGCAGATCTTATTCTCGACGTTCCAGACCGTCTCGCCGTGACGGGCGAAATAAATGTTGTGCATAGCATCTCCTTATTCCTTGTGGTATCCGGCCTCGATCTCCCGGATCTTCTCGTAGAAGAAATCATTGGCCGGGGTGGGCATCCCGTGCTTTTTCGCCAGACGGCGGACGACGCCCGCAAACTCCTCCACCTCGGTGGGACGCTGGGCGAGGACATCCTGCCGCATACTGGGCATCCCGTCGGGCTTGAAGGTGGGGGCCATAGACTCGAGGAAGGCCTTGTGGTTGTCGGCAGGCAGGTTGACTCCCTCCAGCACCGACAGGTCGATGACCTCCTGCATGGCCTCGAGCATCTTGTCGTAGGCCGGGCCGGGCTTGGTCAGGCCGCCGTAGGGCAGGTCGAAGGCTGCGGCGGCCTGATTCAGGCCGTCGTTGACCATCAGCTTGCTCCACTGTTTGAAAAGGATGTCGCTGCACGGCTCGCTGGCGATGCCGCAGGCGGTGAGGTACTCATCCACGGCCCTGACGCGGTCGGTCATCTCGCCGTTCTTCTCGCCGAACTGGATGCGGCCCGGCGCGCCAAAGGTCAGGCTGCGGCCCACACGGGTGGCGTCCATGCCGATGGCGACGCTCCACAGACAGTGTCCCGGGTAGACGGCCTCAATGTCCTCTTCGCTGGTGATGCCGTTGAGGACGCTGAGGATGATGGTATCCGGGCCGATGAACTTTTTCATGTCCCGGATGGCCTGTTCCAGCACAGTGGCCTTGACGGCCACCAGAAGGAGGTCCACCGGCTGGCCCTGCTCGGGGGTGACGTAGTCAAAATGGCACTCCTCGCCGTTGCAGACCACCGGCTGGGCCGAGTAGCGGGCGATGCGCCCGGCGTCCGCAATGACCTTCACGCCGGGCATCTTCCGGCCAAAAAGAATGCCCAGTGCACCCAGACCGATGAGGGCTGAAGTCTCGATCTTTTTCATGCTGTTCCTCTCCTTTTTCAGTTCCATGCCGTCCCAGAGCACCCGGTCTCCCTCGCCGATGCCCTGCCGTATCAGCGCGGCGTCGGGGCAGGACAGGGTCTTCCGGGTGCCGTCCGCCGCCTCCACCGTCACATCACAGCAGACCTCGGCCCCTTCGGGCAGCTCCTCGCAGCCATACATCTGTTCTTCGATGCGCAGAACGCGGCAGCGCTCCATCTGCTCCACCTCCTGCCCCGCTCCTGCGCGGGGCGTTTTCCTTTATTATAAGCCGGGCGGTCCGGCCCGTCAACCACAGCTTGACACGTCTGCCGCCGGGCTGATAAAATAGAGGGGAATCTGCGTTGACAGGGGGAGGAAGGGCTTTGAACATCACGGAACTGCGTTATCTCGTTGCGATCAAGAAATGGGGGTCGGTGAGCGCTGCGGCAAAGCAGCTCTACGCCGCCCAGCCCAACGTCAGCAAGGCGCTGAAGAATCTGGAAGAGGAGTACGGCCTGCGCATCTTCGAGCGCTCCTCCACCGGCATGATCCCCACTGAGCAGGGACGTCGGTTCATCGAGCAGGCCGCGCGGGTGCTGGAAGAGGTGGACCGCCTCACCGAGGACGCCCACCACGCCCGGGAGCGCTGCGCCGAGCTGCGGGTGATGATCCCCCACGCCACCTACGCCTCCTATGCGGCGGTGGATTTCCTGAAGGAGGCCGCCGGGGCCGACCAGCTCCGCATCCACATCCGGGAAGGCGGCTCGATGGAGGCGCTGGACTTCGTGCTGCGCCGGGGCTATCATCTGGCGCTGCTGCGGTATGCCGCCGAGGACGACGACCACTACACCCACTACTGTGCCCGCCGAGGCCTCAAGATGGAGCCGGTGATGGAGTTCGAGTACCGCCTGCTCACCAACCGGGACGGCCCGCTGGCCAGACACGAGGTGAAAGACCTCGCCGAGCTGAACCATTATATGGAGATCATGCACGACGACTTCCAGCTGCCCGGCGAGGACGGCGGCGACGGCGTGCGCTGGCACGTCAACGACATCCGCCGCATCCATGTCTACGAGCGGTGCAGCCAGTTCTCCATCCTGCAGCAGCTGCCCTCGGCCTATATGTGGGCCTCTCCCATGCCCCAGCGGGCGCTGGACCAGTTCCATCTGGTGCTGCGGAAGTGCCCCGCCCAGCGTCAGGTCATGCGGGACGTGCTGGTCTACCCCGACCACGGCGCACTCCGCCCCGAAGAGCAGACTTTTATCGACCTGCTCCACCGGGAAGCCGCCCTCACGGTAAAATAAGCCCGCCGCTTTCGGCAGAAAAGCCACGAAAAGAGGCAAGAAAGCGGGTTTCCCTGTCACTCTGCACAAAAAAGAGCCGAAATTTTCGGCGATATGCCTCCCGCATCTTCCCGGGAGCGTTTCAAAGAGAAGCGCCCTTCATTTTTTCTCTTATCTGCGTTAAAATATGGCACATTGCCTCACAAACAAGGTGATGTGCCATATATTTTTTGATATACAGCCCATACCAGAAGCATATTATCCATTTTATGAAGAATGTGTTAACATAAAGCCAAGGATGATTTTGGCAGCTGGCAGAATGGGGCCAGCTTGCAGAAAATCAAAAAGGAGGTTTCTGGTATGATTAGTTTCTTACTCTGTTTAGCGATCCTGATCGGCGGCTACTTCGTCTACGGCAAGATCGTTGACAACACGTTCGGACCCGATGACCGTGAAACTCCTGCTGTCCGCATCAACGACGGCGTTGACTACGTCGTGATGCCTCAGTGGAAGCTGTTTCTGGTCCAGCTGCTGAACATCGCGGGCCTCGGCCCCATCTTCGGCGCACTGCAGGGTGCTCTGTGGGGTCCTGTGGTGTTCCTGTGGATCACCTTTGGTACCATCTTTGCCGGTGGTGTGCACGACTACTTCTCCGGCATGATGAGCGAGCGCAATGACGGCGGCTCTATCGCAGAGATCACCGGCAAGTACCTCGGCCCTGTGATGCAGAACATCATGCGTGTGTTCTCCGTCGTGCTGCTGATCATGGTCGGTACCGTGTTCGCAGTCGGCCCTGCCGGCCTGATCGTGACCCTGTGCAAGAACAGCGGTATGTCCGGCGTTCTGACCACCACCCTGTTCTGGCTGGTCATCATTCTGGTCTACTACTTCATTGCGACCTTCATCTCCATCGACGCCATCATCGGTAAGATCTACCCCGTCTTCGGCATCTGCCTGATCATCATGGCTGTCGGCGTTATCTTCGGCATCTTCACCAACCCCGCTTACACCATCCCCGAGATCTGGGAGCACTTCGGCAGCATGCATCCCTCCGGAACTCCGATCTGGAGCTTCATGTTCATTACCGTTGCCTGCGGCGCTATCTCCGGTTTCCACTCCACCCAGTCGCCTCTGATGGCTCGCTGCATGAAGAGTGAGAAGCAGGGCCACTTCGTCTTCTACGGCGCAATGGTCTGCGAGGGCATCATCGCTCTGATCTGGGCCGCAGCTGGCTGCTCTCTGTACGAGATCACCGGCGGCCTGAACACCGGTCTGGCAGCTGCTCTGGCTGAGGGCCAGTCCGCCGCCATCTACGACGTCTGCTCCAAGACCATGGGCGGCGTGGGCATCGCGCTGGCTATGATCGGCGTCGTCATCTGCCCCGTCACCTCTGGCGATACTGCATTCCGTTCCGCTCGTCTGACTCTGGCCGACTGGTTCAAGATCGATCAGGACAGCTACGCAAACCGCCTGAAGCTCTGCGTGCCCGTTCTGGGCGTCGGCGCTTTCCTCGGCATCGGCAATGCACTGGGCTTCATCAACTACACCGTTATCTGGCGCTACTTCAGCTGGACCAACCAGACTCTGGCTATGATCGTCCTGTGGGCTGCTTCCATGTACCTCTTCCAGGAGAAGAAGAACTACTGGATCACCGCTGTTCCCGCTACCTTCATGAGCGCAGTCTCCTCTACTTACTTCGTTCTGGCTCCTGAGTGCCTCGGCAGCATCCTCAACAGCAAGACCGCTGAGGGCGCTACCATCTACAACACCGCTGTTGCGTATCCCTTCGGCGTCATCTTCGCCGTCGCAATGCTGGCCATCTTCCTGCACGCGACCAAGAAGAATACCCAGAAGAAGGCTGCATAACAGCCCGGCGTACTCGTCTGAGTTTCGCCGCCGTCTGAGTGTACCCATTCCGGACGGCACTGCTTGAATTTCAAGCGGCAAGCCGCTGCCAGCTGGCAGCGGCTTGTTTTTTGTTTGTGGGCCAGAAACAGCCGACCATATGCACAATTTTTCGCAGCGTGTTTTAGTAAGATTGTCAGATTTTTGTCTTGTTTTCTTCCTGCTCAGGGCGTATAATGCTATGCTGCCGGGGTAAGTCCGAAACGTGTGCCCCAAAAAGGAAGTGTTATCGATGCGCAGCTGGTTTGCACGCCATCCTGTCTCTTTCATGGCTCTTTATACGGTATTTTATCTGACCGCATTCCACTGGCTTGAGGTAAACATCACCGTCCCCGCCATCTGGGTGCACTGTCAGCTGGACGATGTCATCCCCTTCTGCAAATACGCCATCGTCCCTTATTTTGCTTGGTTTGCGTGGATTCCCTTCACCCTGTTCTATCTGCTGCTGCGGGGCGACCGCAGCGACTTCTGGCGGGTCTGCCTGTGCCTGTTCGCCGGCATGACCATCGCCCTGAGCTGCTACGTCCTGCTGCCCACGGGGCTTGCCCTGCGGCCCTACCGGGTGTATGGCAGCGACATCTTCGCTCGTCTGGTGCGGATGCTCTACGCCGTTGACAGCTCCAAGAACGTCTGTCCCTCCATCCACGTCTTCAACTCGGTGACTCTGATGATCGGCTACCGCCGCAGCCGCTGCTTCGACGAGCCGCGCCGCCGCTGGATGCGGCCTGCCGCCAATGTGCTGGGCGTCGCCATCATCCTGTCCACCATGCTGCTCAAGCAGCACAGCTGCATCGACGTGGCGCTGGGCGCAGCGCTGGCCTTTGCGCTGGACGCCGCCGCCACGACCCTCGAGCGTTCGGGAGAGATGCACCGCATTCCGCAGCGGCTCTGAGCCGTTGTTGACCCTCAGGTTTCTTTGGGAGAGACCTGAGGGTCTTTTTGTATCCTCAAGTTTTCTGCGCGCTGGTGGCGCGCGAAGCCGTTCATAAGAAAACTCACGTATACAAAAATACCCCCAATACTGGGTGTCCCAGTATCAGGGGTACCTATCAATTATTCAAACAGCCCCTCTGGCAGGCAGATGTCCGCCTTCGGCACTTTCTCCCACGAGAAGTCCTTGATGAGGCTTTCCGGCGTCCGGGGTGCAGGCTCTTCCTGCAAGCCGTAGGCATAGGCCAGACGGCCCACGATGTCCTCGGCTGTATAGCGGGCGCGGAGGTTCTCAAGGCTCTGGTCGCCGTCCCGCTTCGACAGCCGCCGCCCGTCCGAAGCCAGCAGCAGCGGACAATGGGCAAAATGCGGCGCAGGCAGGCCCAGCAACCGGTAAAGATAGAGTTGCCGCGCCGTGGAGGAGAGCAGGTCAGCTCCCCGCACCACCTCGGTGACACCCATCCGGGCGTCGTCCACCACGACGGCCAGCTGGTAAGCAAACACGCCGTCGGCACGACGGAGGTAGAAGTCGCCGCAGTCGTGCAGGAGATTCTCGGTGTGAACGCCCATACAGCCGTCGGTGAAGGTGACATCCTCGTCCGGAACCATGAGACGGTAGGCCGGAGCCTTCTTTTTCCGCTTCTCAGCGATTTCCGCCGCTGTCAGCCCCCGGCAGGTGCCGGGGTAGATGACATTGCCGTCCGAGGTGTGGGGCGCGCTGGCTGCATGGAGCTGGCTGCGGGAGCAGAAGCAGGGGTAGACGAGGCCCATGGCCTCGAGCTTCCGGTAGCTCTCGGCGTAGATGCCGCTGCACTCGCTCTGGTAATAGGGCGGGTGCGGCCCGCCCCGGCTGCCGCCCTCGTCCCAGACAAGGCCCAGCCATGCGAGGTCCTCTTCCAGCTGGTCGGCGTACCTGCGGGGGCAGCGCTCTGCGTCCAAGTCCTCGATGCGGAGGACGATACGCCCGCCCTGACGCTTCGCGCTCAGCCATGCAAGGAGGCTGCACGCCAGATTCCCCAGATGCAGCCGCCCGCTGGGGCTGGGAGCGAACCGCCCTACTGCTGCGCTCACAGGCCCAGCTTCCACTCCCCGTCCTTCGGCTGGAAGATGGGGGTGTTATAATACTCTGCCACGGCCTTTGCCATGTACTCGGCGTCGGCGCAGCTGGCCGTCTCCATGGCGGAGTGCATGGCCAGCTGGCCCAGACCGATGTCCACCATCGGCATCAGGATCTGGTGGCCCAGCAGATTGCCCAGCGTGGAGCCGCCCGGCACGTCGGCGCGGTTGGCGAACACCTGCACCGGAACCCCAGCCTTCTTGCAGATGGCCGTGAAGGCTGCACCGGTGAAGCCGCTGGTGGTGTAGGTCTGGCGGGCGTTATACTTCAGCAGGACGCCGCCGCCCATGACGACGGGGTTGGCGGGGTCGCTCTTTTCGGGGTGGTTGGGATGGGTGGCGTGGCCGTTGTCGGCGCTGAGCACCAGAGCGTTGGTGCGGGCACGGATGCTCTGCTCCCGGCTGACGCCCATGCTCTCCTCGATGCGGGCCAGCACATCGGCCATGAGGGTGCCCTGAGCGCCCTGACGGCTGGACGAGCCGACCTCCTCGTTGTCGAACATCACCCAGATGTCGCCGCGGCCCTCTTCCTCGCCACGGCCCTGCAAAAAGCCCCACAGGGTGGTGTAAGCGCACTCGAGGTCATCGATGCGGCCGGACATGAAATACTCGCCGTTCAGGCCCATGCGGACGGCTTTTTCGCGGGTGGCGAGGACGAGGTCGGCGTCGAGGATGTCCTCGGCCTTCACGCCGGCTTCCTCCGCCAGAACGTCCTTCAGGCTGCCGCCCTTGCCGCCGAAGATGGGCTGCAGATCCACCTGCGGGTTGTACTTCATGCCGTTGTTGAGGTCGCGGCTGAAGTGGATGCAGAGGTTGGGGATGCAGGCCAGCGCGCGGTCGGGGCAGACCAGACGGCTCTCGATGCCGCTCCCGGTGCGCACCAGCAGGCGGCCCGCCACCGTCAGGGGACGGTCAAACCAGGAAGGCATGATCATGCCGCCGTAGCCCTCGACCTCTGCCTTGGCAAAGACTCCGTCCTCGGTATGGAACTGCTTGATGCGCCAAGTAGGCGAGTCACTGTGGCTGGCAGCGGCGTGCCAGCCGGTCAGCTCCCCCTTCGGCATCCGCCACGCCAGCACGGCAGAGCCGTTGCGGGTGGTGTAATACTTGCCGCCGGGGGCCAGCTCCCATGCGGCGCTCTCAGGGCAGTTCACATAGCCCTCAGCCTCCAGAATGGCCGCAGCGGCCGCCGTGGAGTGGAAGGCGCTGACGCCTGCGTCCAGAAAACGGAAAAGCTCTTCCATCGAAAAAGCTGCATTCTTCATAGTTATTTCTCCTTGATATTTTGACGATTCATGTATCCTTTATTATAGCCCTCCGGGCAGGAAAGGTCAATCCGGCCCCGCCGCGCCGGGGCAATAAATTTGTTCGTCCCAAGGCCGATTGACAACCGCGCGGCAGAACAGTATACTAGTCTCAGAGAGATATTTTCCCCGGCCCCGCGCCGGGCGCAGATAGAAGGAGGTCCTCCCTTATGACTCAAAAGCGTATCCTTTCGCTCCTTGTGAGCGCAGCTTTGCTCTGCGGCCTGCTGGCAGGCTGCTCCGACACCAGCGATGACGCCTCCCACGCAAGCTCCTCGGCGTCCAGCCCGTCGTCGTCCAGCGCCAGCAGCGAGAGCGCACCCAGCAGCACCGTGCAGGCCGACACCTCCGGGCTGTTCAACAAGGACTTCGACGAAAACTCCCTGTTCAGCGTGGACGGCACCGCAGCCGCCTTTGCGCCTAGCCTCGGCTGGGGGCCGGGCGTGTCCGGCTGCTCCCTCAAGAGCGTGCAGGCCGCAGCCACCCTGCTGGTCTGGGCCGACGAGGCCAACCTCTCCGCCCGCACCGACGCGGCCATTGAGGACGCCTACACCCAGTGGTACGACAACCTCTCCGGCATCGAGCAGGAGGGCTTTGCCGAGGCATGGCCCATGATAAAAGAGGATGCCGCCGCCCTGCTGGAAGATAAGGACGCCATGGCAGGCCGTCTCGACGATGTGGGCCTCGAGGCCGATAAGTTGACTTTCTCTGAGAAGGACTGGAACGCCCTCGAAGAGGTCGTAGACCCCCTCGTACCGGAGGCAAAGGGCGAGTATTAAGACGAACAAAAAGGCCGGACGCCTTTCCGCTTTTGTGCGGGAGGCGTCCGGCCTTTGGTTTAAGGCTCAGACCTTCTTGAGGGTGTAGGCACGGGTGCCCATGCCGACTTTCTCAGCCTGCTCGAGGGTGGCTTTCCACTCGATGTTGGGGTTGGAATCCTTGAAGTTGTCGTGGTGGCAGTTCCAGCCCGGGGTGGCGAGGTTCTGGCCCAGCTGGCTGTTGGGCAGCGGAGCGGCATTCAGGCAGGCATCGGCACAGGCCTGATCGAGGGCCACCGGGTCGAAGGACGCGAACATCCCGATGTCCGGCAGGATGGGAGCGTCGTTCTCGACGTGGCAGTCACAGTTGGGGCTGATGTCCTGCACGAGGCTGATGTGGAAGGTGGGGCGGCCATCGCAGACGGCAGCGGCATACTCGGCCATCTTGCGGTCGAGCATCTCGTTGGCACTGTCGCACAGAGCGTAGATGGCGTCGAAGTTGCAGGCGCCGATGCAGCGGCCGCAGCCCTTGCACTTGTCCTGATCGATGACGGCCTTGTTCTTCTCGTTGTAGCGGATGGCGTCCGAGCCGCACTCCTTGGCGCAGCGGTGGCAGCCGCGGCAGAGGTCTTCCTGTACGGCCGGGTGGCCGGAGGCGTGCTGCTCCATCTTACCCGCGCGGGAGCCGCAGCCCATGCCGATGTTCTTGATGGCACCGCCGAAGCCGGTGGACTCGTGGCCCTTGAAGTGGCTCAGGCTGATGAAGATGTCGGCATCCATGATGGCGCGGCCGATCTTTGCGGTCTTGCAGTATTCGCCGTTGGGCACAGGCACTTCGACCTCATCGGTGCCCCGCAGGCCGTCGGCGATGAGGACCTGACAGCCGGTGGTCATGGGCCAGAAGCCGTTGAGCTGGGCGCAGGTGAGGTGCTCGAGGGCGTTCTTGCGGCTGCCCGGATACAGGGTGTTGCAGTCGGTCAAAAAGGGCATACCGCCCTGCTCCTTGCACAGGTCGGCGACTACCTTAGCATAGTTGGGGCGCAGATAGGCCAGATTGCCCAGCTCGCCGAAATGCATCTTGATGGCAACGAACTTGCCCTCCATATCGATGTTCTTGATGCCTGCCGCGATGCACAGCCGGCGCAGCTTTTCGGTGAGGCTGGTGCCCACAGGGCAGCGGAAATCGGTATAGTAGACGGTCGATGCTTCCATCGGTTTTTCCTCCCATTCTCTTTTGACATTCTCAGGTGCGCGACGCACCTTCGCCGCGCTTATACTCTCTGAAAATATTATAGCACGCCGGGAGAGTGGGCGCAAGAAAAGCCCCTCGCCGGGGCGAGGGGCTTTGAGGGCATTATTCTGTCAATCACTTAAGGGTGTTTGAATCAACCGCATCGTCCGGAAGTTTAAACAAGCTGTCCGGCACATCGGTATTGCGGAAATTTTTGATAAGAATTACCTGAGGCTGCTTGCCCTTTTCAGTCTCCACCATTGCAACGATTTTCATTCCGTCAAAGCAATATGTCGTTGTATCGCCATCTTCGTCGGTAATGCTCTCTGCATAGTAGTTCTTGCCCGCAACCGGATAAGTGCCGACCTCGACCTCAGTATTCTCATCATAGTCATCCATGAATCCATTATTGCCGCCCTCGTCCGGAGCCAGCAGATACATCTTGTAAACGGGAACCGTCAGCTTCTTACCATCTTCATCCACATAATTATAATAGGGATAGTCGGGATATTCAATGTCATATTTTTTGTTATCTTTCTGAATCATGCCCATCCAATGAGAGTTGCCCACATACATATTCAGGCTCATTGCATTATTTTTGACTGCCATTTTCACAGTTCTCGTAATACCGGACGCGCTCTGCTCCATTTCCAAATATAACTGCTTCGTGCTCGCTACCTGAGTCTCCATCTGAGCCATTCGGCTATCTTTATACGCAATTTTCTTCACGGTGACGCCACCGCCACCGCCGCCGCCAGAGCACGCCGTGAGCATTGCCAGAGCCATCACAGCCGCTGCTGCGGCTGCCACGATTTTCTTGAGTTTCATTTTTTGTTCCTCCCATCTTGATTTGGCGGCATCTTTTTCCGGACGTCCGCCTTGTGGCTCTACTATATCCCCCCCTGTAATAGATTGTCAACCCTGTTTTTTATTTTTGGCATAATCACAAAAAGTCAGCCTTTTTTCTTATTTATTATTTCGCCCAAAAGGCCGTAGAATGGCGCAAGAAAAGCCCCTCGCCGGGGCGAGGGGCTTTGAGAGGATCATAAGCTGTTACATCATAGCAGACACCGCAGCCACGGCCAGCACCACGAGGCCGAGAACGATGCGATAGATGCCGAAGAAGGTGAAGTTATGGCGCTTGACGTAGCCCATCAGGAAGCGGATGGCCGCAAGGCTGACCACGAAGGCCACCACGCAGCCCACCGCCAGAACGGCGATCTCGGTGCCGGTGATGGCGACACCGGAGAGGGCGAACTTGAGCACCTTGAGCAGGGAGGCTCCCGCCATGACCGGGATGGCAAGGTAGAAGGTGAACTCTGCCACACAGGCGCGGGAGAGGCCCAGCAGCAGGCCGCCCACGATGGTCGCACCCGAGCGGGAGGTGCCGGGGATGATGGCCAGCATCTGCCAGATGCCGACGATGAGGGCGTCGCGGTATGTGATCTGCTCCAGACGGGTCACACGGGGCTGGATGCAGCGGCTCTCCACCAGAAGGAAGAGGACACCATAGAGAATCAGCATCGCGGCCACGGTGATGTAATTGTAGAAGCGGACTTCCATCCAGTCGTCCAGCGGGCTGATGACCAGCACCGGCAGGGTGGCGACGACCACCTTGAACCAGAGCTGCCAGACGCTGGGCTTCGAGATGACGCGGCCATGCCGCAGGCCGAAGGGCCACAGCTTGCCCCAGAACAGCACCACCACCGCAAGGATGGCACCCAGCTGGATGACCACCCGGAACATGGACATGAACTCCTCGCTGGCGTTGAACTTCACCACCTGCTCCAGCAGGATCATATGGCCCGTGGACGAGATGGGCAGCCACTCGGTGATGCCCTCCACGATGCCCATCAAAATCGCTTTGATGATCTCAAGAAACATATACGCACTCCTCCTGCCGCACGCCGGGCGCACGGGCTTTTGTGATTCTTTTCGTCATACGGCTTCAGTATACCATATTCCGGCCCGCTCTGCACTAGAAAGCTGAATTTTTGCCTTCGGTTCCCCTACCGCTTTTCTATTTATCTGCGGGGGAAAATATGCTATACTGAGATATAGATTTCAGGGGGATGGTTCTCGCGCTGGTAGCGCGGGACAGAGCGCTCTTGCAGTAGGGCTGGCTTTTTCTTTAAGTGAGCGTACGCGCCTGTGCGCGGGGCAGAGCGCTTTTTCATTAAGGCTAAGTTCTCTTTTGCATGCCAAAAGAGAACCAGAAAAGCACCCGCTACTTTCGAGGCGCGGGAGGCACGAGAAAGGGGCTGCTCGCCCCTTTCAGACCCCGAAGGAGTTGTCGAAACGGAAAAAAGCTAGCCGCTTCGCTAAACGCTTTTTTCTCGTTTCTCCGATTTGCTGCTTCGCAGCTGGTGTTACGCCCTCGCAGGGCGTGAAGTTCAGCAGAGACGTGAAATCTTCGGCGGAGCCGTAAATGGGAGAAGCACAAAAAATGCGTTTAGCGAAGCGGCTAGCATTTTTGTGCTTCGACTTCTTCTTTGGAATTGTTAAGGGCGAGCAGCCCTTAACTCGTTGCGGGGAGAGTGGAGTCCAGAGGTAGGGAGGGGGGAGTCGAAACACCCCTCCCTGCCTCTGGCCCGCGCGGAGCGCAAGCCATTTGACCGAAAGAAAAAACATCCCCCGCGCTACCAGCGCGAGAACCATTTCTGGTTCTCTTTTGGCGCGCGAACCCGTCCCCCATTTTTCTCTTTTACCGTATGCAATTCTATAGAGTGAGGTAATCCTATGAACATTCTAGTGATCGGCTGCGACCAGGTGGGCGCAGCACTGGTGCGGGACTTGGAGCGCATCGGCCATGACATCTCCATCATCGAAAAGGACTCCGAGCAGCTCAAGCGGCTGGACGGCTTCGATGACTATACGTTCAGCGGCAATGCCCTTGTGGGCGACCCCACCGACCCCGACGTGCTACGTCAGGGCGGCATCGAGAACTGCGACGCGGTGGCCGCTGTCAGCGAGGACGATTCTCTCAACCTCATGGCCTCGCAGATTGCCAAGAGCCTCTTCCAGCGGGAAAAGGTCATCTGCCGCGTCTCTGACCCTCATCTTCAGGTGCTCTACCACAAGGCCTATGAGCTGGACACCATCTGCCCCACCGTCCTCACCGAGCAGGCTGTGTTCCGTTCTCTGTCCAAATAACTGATACTTTCCGTATAATGAGGTAATATTATGAAAGTTTGTATTGCAGGTGGCGGGCGTGTGGGCCGTTATCTGGCCCAAAGCCTGCTGGCCAACCGCCACAGCGTCGTCATCATTGAGCCGGTGGAGAGCCAGTGCCGGATGCTGGCCGATATGCTGGACATCCCGGTCATCTGCGGCGACTCCATCAGCGTGGACACTCTGCGCACCGCCGACACGGCCAGCTGCGACGCCTTTGTGGCCGTGACCGGCTCCGACGAGGACAATCTCGTGGCCTGCCAGATCGCCAAGCGGGAGTTCGGCGTGAACCGCACCGTGGCCCGTGCCTCCAACCCCAAGAACCGCGAGCTGCTCCACACCCTCGGCGTGGACACCGTGGTCTGCGGCACCGACAACCTGAGCCATATCCTCGAACGGGAGATCGAGACGGACACCATCCGCCAGCTCCTCTCGCTGGGCGGCGGCACCGCCAGCCTGAACGAGATCTTGCTGCCGGAGAGCTTTATCTACGCGGGCAAGGCCATCATGGACATCCCCATCCCGGGCGACACCATTCTGGTCAGCATCACCCGCGACACCGAGTTCATCATCCCCCACGGCAGCACCGTCCTGCTGCCGTGGGACCACATTCTCTGCCTGACCCGGGACGACAGCCTCCATCAGCTCACCGAGGCATGGGGCCTCAGCGGCAAGTGACCGAGCAGGAGCTGCGGCGCACCGCCGTCATCATCCCGCCCTCCGGCCGGGCCGTCCTCTGCGTCTGGGCGGCGGTGCCGGGGCTGTTTGCTGCGCCCTTCGTGTTCTGGCAGAGCCTCGCCGCCGGGGCGGGCTTCTGCCTGCTCTGGGCCGCCCTCCTCTACTGCCTCTGGGCGCGGGCCTGCAGCTTTGCCGCCGTGCTGGGGGCGCGGACGGTGACGGTCTATTCCGGCGCAGCGATCCCCCTGCGGCAGGTCCTGCCCCGCCGGGCCGTTACCAGCGTCCGGCTCCTCCGCACGCCCCTGATGCGGCTGGGCGGCGTCTCGCTGCTCATCGTGGCCGCCCCGGGCGCAAAGCTCATCCTGCCCGCCATCCCGGCCCAGCAGGCCGGACTTCTGGCCCACATTCTGGCGGAGGAGGCACCATGACCCGAAAGCGGCATTATCACCCTCTCGCAGCCCTCCGCTTCCTGCGCAAGACGGTCCTCCTCTGTCTGCTGCCACTGGCAAACGCCCTGCTGGAATTCAGCCTGAGCGCTCTGCTGACCGCTCTGCGGCAGGACGCCGCGCTGTTGCTCTTCCTCTGCGGGGCAAGCTGGGTGCTGCTGGAGGCAAGCAGCTGGGCGCTGGACGACGCGGGGGTGCTCCGGCTGCGGTGGGCCTTCGCCGCCAAGCAGGAGCGCATCCTGCGGGGCGAGGCGCTGGCCGCGCTGACCATCGAGCGGCCCCTGCTGTTCCGGCTGATGGGGGCCAGCCGGGTGGTTCTCTACCCGGTGGGCCAGCCTGCCAAGCGGGCCGTCACCCTTTACCTGTACAAGGAGGACGCACAAGAGCTGGCTGACCGCCTCATGCCCATCTGTGACCCGGTCTGTCACCGGCCCGCAGGCGGCGAGCGGGCGGCGATGGTGCTTCTGGGGGCCAACGTCCTGTCTACGCTGGCCCTCCTCTATCTGGCTATCCGGCAGAGCCGCCCCTTTCCCCTCACGGCGGAAGCTTTGGCCCTCTCCCGGCTGAACGTCCTTGTCCGGTTCGCGGCTCACTGGCTGCCCGCCGGTGCGGCGTGGATGCTGGTGCTGGCCGGGACGCTCTTCGGGGCCAGCCTCGGGCGCAGCTTCGCCCAGACCATCCATTACACGGTCTGGCACACCGCCGACCAGCTGGGGAGCCGAGGCGGCTGGCTGTCCCGGTTCGAGTTCCGGGTGCGGAGCCGCGAGGTGAGCTATGCGGACGTCCGATTCTCCCCCACCGCCCGGCTGATGAAGCGGTGGCCGGTGTTTGTGGTGGCGGGCAGCTGCCGCCCGGAACTTCCTCTTTTTGTCTACCGCTCCGGGCAGGAAGCACTGTTCCGGGAGCTTCTGCCCGAGTTCCGGATGCCGCCGGACATCCGGCCCAGTCTCGCTCACCGCAGCGCCGTCTTCTTCGCGCCTGCCGGCATCCCCTTCGGGCTGTGTCTGCTGCTGGTGCTGGTCTCCCGCACCGTCCTGCCCGCCCTCACGGTGACGCTGCTCATCCCGACGGCAGTGTCTGCAATCTTTCTGGCCGGCGGGCTGATGGGCTGGCTGCGGGAGGGCATCTGGCTGCGGGAGGGCCGCTTCACTCTGCGGCGGCAGAAGGGCGTTTATCTCCACTGCATCTGTGTGCTCCACCCGGATGTCTGCCTGCGCACCCTCCAATCACCGTGGGCGGCCCGTTACCAGCGGCTTACCCTGACGCTGGCTCTGCCCGGGCAGGTGCGGCTCAAGGTGCGCAGCATCCCCGTGCAGGACGCCGAACCCTGTCTTGCCGCAGTGGAGCAGGAAACATAAAGCAAAGGAAGTCTGATTCTCATGATAAAAACCATCCTTTTCGACCTCGATGGCACCCTTCTGAACACCATCGACGACCTCGCCGACGCCGCCAACTGGGTCTGTACCCAGCACGGCTGGCCCACCTTTCCGGTGGAGACCTACAAGCATTTTGTCGGCAACGGCATCCCCAAGCTGGTGGAGCGCTTTTCCCCCGCGGAGGCCCGGACGCCGGAGCGGCTGGCCGCGACGCTGGCCGAGTTCTCGGCCCGGTACGACGCCCACAAGGCGGATAAGACCGCCCCTTACCCCGGCATCCCCGAGCTTCTGGCCGCGCTGAAGGCCGAGGGAATCCAGACCGCCGTCTTTTCCAACAAAGCGGACGCTTTTTGTGGAAAGATCATCGAGCACTACTTCGGCCCGGGCAGCTTTTCGCTGGTGCGGGGCAGCCGTCCCGGTGTGCCCACCAAGCCCGACCCGGCCGGTGTCTACTCCCTGATGGCAGACCTCGGCGCAGCGCCGGAGAGCACCCTCTTCGTGGGCGACAGCGATGTGGACATCCTCACCGGGCACAATGCCGGTCTGCCCGCTCTGGGCGTTCTCTGGGGCTTCCGAGGCGAGGCGGAGCTTACCGCTGCCGGTGCGGACGCGCTGGCCGCGAAGCCGGAGGATATTCTGGCCTATCTGCGCTGCGAAAAACACTGAAAAATCGGATTGCTTACGGCGCTGCGCGCCGCCGCCCTGTACCGGGTTGTGGCTCCCAGCATCCGCTTCGTGTCTTGGACGGCACTCGCGTCTTGCTGGCCACGGCCCCAACAATGACTCCCTGTTTCTGCCGCTGGCAGCGGTCGTCATTGTTGCGATTCCCGTACGGGTCTAACAAAAAACGCCCTTGCGCCCAGACAGCAGCAACCACGGTAGACATTCCTGACTCGTGGGACCCGCGGGCTAAGCAACAGCCCACTGGGCTGATTGCTTACGGCGCTGCGCGCCGCCGCCCTGTTCGATTCCCGTACGGGTCTAACAAAAAACGCCTTTGCGCAGATGCGCAAAGGCGTTTTTATGACCCGTACGGGAATCGAACCCATGTTACAGCCGTGAAAGGGCCGTGTCTTAACCGCTTGACCAACGGGCCTTATAAATACAGAGCTTCGCTAAAACCTCCGACTTCCATCATCCACTATTGCGGACGACCGTCCCCCTTATCTTAGCGAAACTCTGTAATGTGGTAGCGGTAACTGGATTTGAACCGGTGACACTTCGGGTATGAACCGAATGCTCTAGCCAACTGAGCTATACCGCCATATTTATTTGTTGCACTTGAACAGTGCTTTATTATTATATCCAACATCCCCCGTTTTGTCAACAGCTTTTTCGAAAAAATCCGAAAATTTTTCTTCTCCCCCGCCTGCACGCAAAAACTCCCGCCATCCGGCGGGGATGGCGGGAGTTTTCAACGCTTTATGCAAGTCCTGTGGAAAACAGGCTTACTTCTTATGGACGGGAACCATGACCTCGAGACCGCCCATGTAGGGCTGCAGCACCTTGGGGATGGTGACGCTGCCGTCGGCCTGCAGATGGTTCTCGAGGAATGCGATGAGCATACGCGGAGGAGCCACGCAGGTGTTGTTCAGGGTGTGGGCCAGATAGGTCTTGCCGTCCTTGCCCTTGACGCGGATGTGCAGGCGGCGTGCCTGTGCATCGCCCAGATTGGAGCAGGAGCAGACCTCGAAATACTTCTGCTGACGGGGACTCCAAGCCTCGATGTCGCAGCTCTTGACCTTCAGGTCGGCGAGGTCGCCGGAGCAGCAGTTCAGCTGACGGACGGGGATCTCCATATTGCGGAACAGCTCGACGGAGTTCTTCCAGAGCTTCTCATACCAGTCGGCGCTCTCCTCGGGGCGGCAGACGACGATCATCTCCTGCTTCTCGAACTGGTGGATGCGGTAGATGCCGCGCTCCTCAATGCCGTGTGCGCCCTTCTCCTTGCGGAAGCAGGGGCTGTAGGAGGTCAGGGTCAGGGGCAGAGTGGCCTCGTCCAGAGTCTCATCGATGAAGCGGCCGATCATGGTGTGCTCGCTGGTGCCGATGAGGTAGAGGTCTTCGCCCTCGATTTTATACATCATAGCGTCCATTTCCGGGAAAGACATGACGCCCTGCACCACGTTGCCGTGCATCATGAAGGGAGGGATGACATAGGTGAAGCCCTTGTCGATCATGAAGTCACGGGCATAGGCCAGAACAGCCTCGTGCAGGCGGGCGATGTTGCCCAGCAGGTAGTAGAAGCCATTGCCGGCCACGCGGCCTGCGGCGTCCATATCGATGCCGTCGAAGCTCTCCATGATCTCGGTGTGGTACGGGATGGGGAAATCGGGCACGACAGGCTCACCGAAGCGCTGTGCCTCGACGTTGTAGGTGTCGTCCGGGCCGATGGGCACGCTGGGGTCGATCATCTGGGGGATGGTGTACATGATCTCCTGAATGCGTGCGGAGAGCTTGGCCTCCTCGGCTTCCAGCTCTGCCATCTTGTCGGCGTCTGCCTTGACGGCGGCGTTGTTGGCGTCGATCTGGGCCTGCAGCTCCGCCTTCTTGGCCTCGTCGTCGCACTTCTTCAGCTGGCCGAACAGGGGGCCGTTGGCCTTGCTCAGCTTGTTGCGGGCGGCCTTGAGGGCTTCCACTTCCTTCAGGCACTCGCGGTACTTGGCGTCCTTCTCGATGACCTCGTCAACGAGGGGGAGCTTTGCATCCTGAAACTTCTTCTTGATGTTTTCCTTGACCGCATCCGGGTTGTCGCGGACAAATTTGATGTCAAGCATGATAACTCTCCTTATACTCTATTGCTTGCACAGGGAGCGTTCTCCGCTGTGCCGTTCAAAGGCGGTGTTCCCCGCCTTGGTACGCTAAATTCACTATCTTGAGCGGCTGCTGCGCTCAACCTCTCCGGCACGGCTTCGCCGAAGGCTCTGAGAGACTTACTCCACGCTGTACTGCCCCAGCAGATTGGCGAACGCCTTCAGCTGGTCGTCTGAATAGAAATGGACGGTGAGCTTGCCCTTGCCGTCGTGGTAGGCCACACGGACTTCGCTGCCAAGTGCCTGCTTGAGGCTTTCTTCCACTTCCACCGGCAGGGCGCTGGGCAGCGGCGGGGCCGCAGGCTCTTTCGCGGGCTTGGCCAGCTTTTTGCAGAGGGCCTCAGCCTGACGGACATTCAGCTGGTTGTCTGCGATCATCTGGGCCGCTTCCGCCTGAAGCTCCGGCGTCGGCAGACCCAAGACCACCTTTGCGTGGCCGATGGTGATGAAGCCGCTTTTCAGCAGTTCGAGCACCGAGTCCGGCAGAGTCAGCAGACGCAGGATGTTGGCCAACGCACTGCGGCTCTTGCCCAGCTTGCGGGCGGCCTGCTCCTGCGTCAGGCCGCAGCGGTCCATCAGCTCGCGGATGCCCGCCGCCTCTTCCACCGGGTCGAGGTCTTCGCGCTGGAGGTTCTCCACCAGCGCCAGCTCCATCGCCTGCTCGTCGGTCACATCCTTGACGATGACCGGCACCTCAGTGAGTCCCGCCATCCGGCTGGCACGCCAGCGGCGCTCACCGGCTACGATGAGGTAGCCGCCGGAGGCCCGGGGCCGCACCGCGATGGGCTGCAGCAAACCATGCTCCGCGATGCTGGCCGAAAGCTCTGCCAGCGTCTCGTCGTCGAAGGTCTTGCGGGGCTGGCCGGGGTCCGGCTCGATCTCCCGCAGGGGTAACGTCTCGATCCTGGTATCGGACTCAAAGCTGGGGGCCGCGTCCTCAAACAGACTTTCCAGCCCCCGGCCCAGTCCTCCTCTTCCTTTTGCCATTGGTCTCCTCTCTCCCCCTTAGCCTTCCGTCTTTCCGTCGGTCAGCCCCATCGTCTCGACGGGGGCAGCGGCTTTCCGGCGGCGCTTGGGCGCGGCCTCGGCGGGACGGTTTCGCTTCACGAACTCGATGGCGAGATCCATATAGGCCTCGCTGCCCTTGCCCTTCGGCTCATAGAAGTTGATGGGCTGGCCGTAGCTGGGGGCCTCCGAGACGCGGATGCTGCGGGGAATGGTGGTCTGATAGACCTTGTTTCCAAAATACTTCTTGACCTGCTCCACCACCTGAAGGGTCAGGTTGTAGCGGACTGCGAACATGGTGAACACCACGCCCTCGATGTCCAGATAGGCGTTGTACTTTTTGCGGACCGTCTTGAGGGTGCTGACCAGCTCCGACAGGCCCTCCAGCGCGTAATACTCGCACTGCACCGGGATGAGGATGCTGTCGCAGGCGCACAGGCCGTTCAGCGTCAGCAGGTCGAGGCTCGGCGGGCAGTCGATAAAGATGAAGTCGTAGTCCTGCTGGATGGAGGCCAGCGCCTTCCGCAGGCGGCTTTCGCGGCCCGGCAGATCGATCATCTCAAGGCTTGCACCCGCGAGGCGGGTGTTGGAGCCGATGACATCGGTGCGGAACTCCGTCTTGCGGACAGCCTGCCGCGCGTCGGCCTCGCCGATGAGGATCTCATAAGTACCAATGTCCACGCTGCGCTTGGAGATACCATAGCCGGTGGTGGTGTTGCCCTGCGGGTCGAGGTCCACGATGAGCACCTTTTTGCCCAGCGCCGCCACGCAGGACGAGAGGTTGACGGCCGTGGTGGTCTTGCCCACGCCGCCCTTCTGGTTTGCAACAGCAACGATTTTTGCCACGTTACTTGCTTCCTTCCGGGAAAAAGATTTGTTCCACATGGAACATTTCGAGGACGAAGCCCTCCGTTTTCCCCTCCGTGGGCCTCTCATACAGCCTAGTATAGCACATCAGCGCGGCTTTTTGAACTGGTTCTTTATAATTTTACCGTAGGAAATGCAGATTCAGCATTTATTTTTTGCATTCTTTGAGGTTGAAAATTGATTTTCAGCAATAAAGCTGCGGCGTAGGGGCAGAGCGTTGTTGCAGTAGAGCTTGTTTTTCTTTAAGCAGGTTCTCGCGATGGTGGCGCGGATTAAATTGCTCTTGCAGTAAGGCTTGGTTTCCTTATGAACGGCTTTGCGCGCCTGTGCGTGGGGTAGAGGGCTTTTGCATTAAGGCTAATGTTCTCTTTTGCGTGCCAAAAGAGAACCAGAAAAGCACCCGC